>JAPUKX010000190.1 GCA_027295435.1 Planctomycetota bacterium
GTTACGTGGCGGGGGTCACTGGTTCGAGTCCAGTAGCGCCCATGCATTCGAGCGGTCACCGATCAGCCACCAGCTGTCAGCTTACCCGGGGCGGTACCATATTGGTTCACCGTCTCATGCCGCCCGCTGAAAGCTGAACGCTGATCGCTTCCTTTGTGGAGACCTCGACATGGCCAATGTTCTTGTCATTCTTTCCGGGTGCGGGGTGTTTGACGGCAGTGAGATCCACGAGTCCGTGATCACGCTGCTACACCTTGACCGGGCCGACGCGACGGTGACGATCGCGGCCCCGAACCTCGATCAGATGCACGGGGTCAATCATCTGACCGGCGAGCCAACCCATGAGACGCGCAATGTGCTCATCGAATCGGCGCGGATCGCCCGCGGCGAGGTCGAAGACCTGGCCGGCATCCGCGGCGACGCGTTCGATGCGATCATCTTCCCCGGCGGCTATGGTGCGGCGAAGAACCTGTGCAACTTCGCCACCGAAGCGGACCACTGCGAAGTTCATCCCGAAGTCGCCCGCATCTTGCGCGAAGCTCACCAGGCCAGCAAGCCCATTGGGCTGATCTGCATCTCGCCCACGATCGGGGCGAAAGTTATTACCGGCTCCACCCTCACCATCGGTACGGACGAGACGACCGCGGCCGCGATCGAGAAAATGGGCTCACATCATCAACCTCGCCAGACCGAAGAGATTTGCGTAGATCAGTGCAACCGCATCGTCTCAACCCCCGCATACATGTCCGCCGAGCGGATCAGCGAGGTGTACGAAGGCATCGGGAAGCTGGTGGAGCGGGTGTTGCAGATGGCCCAGCAGCCGGTGCCGCAGCCGATGCATGCCAACGATTGAGCCGGATGGCGCAGCCGGCTATTGTTAGGCTTTGACCGCGGAGGCCAGGCGCCCGCCCCGCGGGGTCAGGTTGCGTGCCGGCGATGCCATCTTTAGGACAGCGGACCTCTCACAAGCCGGCCCTCGGCGCGCTCGGTTGGAGCGTAGTGTTGGCGGTGTTGGGCTGCTCACCGATTGAACGGACCCAACCGGGGCCGCAGCCGACTCGAATAGACCGCTCGCTGAGACTTAACGTACCGCAGATCATGCGCGGCACCGTGGCCTCGGAGACGGTGCTGCTGGGCTACGAACCGGTGAGGGTGCACGGTTACGGCCTGGTCGTGGGGCTCAAAGGCACCGGCGCCAGCGACCTGCCGCCTGATGTTCGCGCCCACATGATATCCACGGCCGCCCGCTACGGCGTCGGCAGCGCGCGCAGCGGCTGGGGCGGTCTTTCGCCTGAGGCACTGCTGGATTCTCCCGACACTGCAGTGGTTATCGTGCAAGGGGTGATCCCGCCCGCGTCACCGCAGGGAATACAGTTTGACGTCCGTGTACACGCGCATCCGACCACCAGCACCACCAGCCTGGAGGGCGGTCGGCTGTACACCGCCCAGCTGCTGCCGATGACTCTGGCCGGCCGGGGCACACGGCTGCTGCCGCCGACCGGAAGCCGTCAACCCGCCGCGCTGGCGCGATCCGGTGGCCCAATCTTCATCAACCCCTTTGCCGAACCCGGTGCCACCGAGCGCGACACCGTCAATCGAAGGACGGGCCTGATCCTCAACGGCGGCGTGGTCACTGGGGATATGCCGCTGAAGCTGCGTCTGGCCACCCCCAGCCATACCCACGCCTCGATCATCCAGAATGCGATCAACACCCGGTTCGCTCAGGAGCCCGGGCAGCTCGACCCTACCGCTCGCGGGGCATCCGATGAATCGATCGAGATCACCGTGCCCCCCTCCTACCGGGACCGAACCGAGGAGTTCATCCAGTTGCTGCGCCACACCACGATCCGTCAGGTCGACCCCGAGGCCGTGGCCACGACGATCCGCCGGCATGTCATTGAGAATCCCTCATCTGCGAGAGCCGCGTCGTGGCGCTGGCAGGCCCTGGGCAAACGGGCCATGCCGATTATCAGGGATCTGTATGACTATCCTGAGGAGATGCCGAGGCTGGCCGCGCTGCGAGCCGGTGCCAGTCTAGGCGATCCGCTGGTCATTTCCCATCTGATCGACATTGCTCAAGGCCCAGCAATCGATGGACGGGTCCAGGCGATTCATCTGCTGGCAGACATGGGTATCGATCCGCTGATCGACCGAGCCCTTCGCGGGCTCTTGAATCATGATGATGTGGAGACGAGGCTCGCCGCCTACGAATCCCTGGTCGAGCGGCGCGATCCGTCCGTCCATCGGCTCGGCGTGGATGACAAGTTCGTCATCGACGTGGTTGAGTCACAGCAGCCGATGGTCTACATCACCCAACTCGGTCTACCACGCATCGTTCTGTTTGGGGCGGACCTCTCCGTGGACCGGCCCGCGACGGTCAGCATCTGGTCGAACCGCTTCATGATCAAAGGCGATCTCGAGCAGGAGACGATCGAGGTCTACTACCGCCTGCCGGACACCATCGAGGGGATTATCCACCGCACGAGCCCCAGGCTTGCCGAGTTCGTTGAGTTTCTCGGCCACAGCACAACGATTCAACGGCCGCTTCCCGGCTTGGGGCTCAGCTACAGCCAGGTGGTGGGTGTGCTTCACCAAATCTGGAGACAAGGCTATCTGAAGGCCGATTTCAAGGCCGAGCAGGATCGCATACTTGCGGCGATTGTCCGACAGGAGCGCAGAGAACCCGTAACGGAGCGACCGGAGTTCAGGACCGACGAACCTGAATCGCCCGAACCGCCGCAGGCAAGGATGGAGCCGGAGATCCCACCGGCGCCTGATCCAGACCACGTGGCCCCGGCGACCCGTGCCGGCGGCCTGACTCCCCCGGCCCCAGGCCAGCCGACGGCTCCTCGATAGCTCGACTTGCCTCGGTCGGCATCGTCCACCAACACGATCGGAATCACCAGGTGATCCGCCAAATAGAACCGTCCGCTCCAGGCCAGCCGGTGTCAGCGGCCCACGAGCCCAATCACCACCGCACGCGTCTGTCGAAGATCTCGCTTGCGGGATTCAAGTCCTTCGCCGATCCGATGGAGTTGCGGTTCGACGCGCCCATTTCCGGCATCGTCGGGCCCAACGGCTGTGGTAAATCCAACGTGGTGGATGCGATCAAATGGGTGCTCGGCGAGCGTTCCGCCAAGAGCTTGCGGGGCGGCGCGATGATGGACGTGATCTTCGCGGGATCCGCAGGCCGCAAGCCGCTCGGCGCCGCGACGGTCACCCTCACGTTCGACAATCCCGTCGTCAACCTCGACCCATCGGATTCCAAGCACCGCAGGTTACTCGGGGTTGATACCGAGCAGGTTGACGTGACCCGCCGGCTCTACCGGGACGGCAACAGCGAGTACCTCATCAACGGTCGAAAGTGCCGGCTCCGCGACATCAAAGAGCTATTCATGGATACGGGCGTCGGCGTCGGCGCCTACTCGATCATCGAGCAGGGAAAAGTCGATGCCCTGCTCACCGCCAACCCGCTTGATCGGCGGGTCATCCTCGAAGAGGCCGCAGGCATCTCAAAGTTCAAAGCCCGCAAGATTGAGGCTGCCCGCAAACTTGAGCGTACCGAGATCAATCTGGTCCGGGCGCGCGAGCAGTTGCATCAGACGGACCGCAGGCTGCGCATCGTTCAGCGCCAGGCCGCCAAGGCCCGGCGCTTTCAGAAACTCGAGACCCGCTTCCGCCAACTGCGGACGGATCTAGCGCTTGATCTTTACCACGAGCTGCGAGAGCGGCAGCAGAAGCTGTCCGGAGAGATCGCCGACCTTGAGGCACACCGCCGCCGGCTCGCCGCCCAGCTTCAACAGCTTGAGGACAACAAGCAGTCCGCGGAAATCGCCCGGCATAAGCTGGACTGCCAGCAGCGCCAACTCGAGCAGCAGCGATTGGAGCTTTTCGCCGCAAAGAAGCATGCCGAGCAGAGACGGGCGTTCACCGGGCGTAATCTGATCGAGACTCGCCAGCACAGCGAGCAAGATCGTGCCCGCATGGGTGAGTTGTCGGCCCGCGTCGAGTCACTTTCGCAGCAGGTTGACGAAGCCCAAGCTTGCGTCACCCGCGCCACGCATCGCCTCGCCGAGACTGAGCGGACGGTCCTTGAACTCAGTGACGAATCGACGCGGCTTGGGCAAGCGGTGGTCGAAGCTCAGCAGCGATACGAGCAAAGCCGCGAGACCGCCACCGGCATCGAGCAGAAGCGGTCGCGGCTCGTGGCCCAGGGTGAGTCTATCGACGGCCGGCACAAGACCCTCACCGAGCAGCAACAGCGCCTGACCGGGCGGTCGACGCAACTGGCGGGCGAGTTGGATCGATTGGAACACGACCACGCCCAGGCCGACCAGAACCGCAACTGCGCGGCGGCCGAGACCCAGCGTCTGACGGCCCAACTGGCCGAGCACGATCGCGCCGCAGCCGACCTGGGCGATCGTCAGGCAGCGTTGACCCACACATTGACCGAAGTCCGCCACGAACTGGCCTCGACCGACTCCCGACGACACCTGCTCCAGGAAATGCAACACGCACGCGAGGGGCTTACCGATGCGGTCAAGACCATCCTGGAGAACGCTGAGGAATTCACGGGTGTGCGTGGTTTGCTGGCGGACACAATCGACACCGACCGAGCCCACGCCCCGCTGGTTGAGGCGGCCCTGGGACCTGACATCGAGTTGCTGCTGGTCGAGCACCAGCGCGACCTGGAATTCCTTTCAGCGGCTTTGCGCGACATGCCCGGCCAGGTACGGCTGATCGCGGCCGAGCCGATCGACCAATCGACCCACAGCGAGCCCGATGAATCGGAGCAGCCGCTGCCGGAATGGGTCACACCGTTGATGTCGGTGATGAGGGTTCAGCCTCAGGCCGGCGACGCCGTGGCCAGACTGCTCGGCAAGACGCTGATCGTCGCTGATCTCGGCGCGGCGACCCTGCTTGGGGCCGGACCGCTAAGCGGTTGGCGGTTCGTGACCAAAGCGGGCGAGGTCCTCGAACCCGATGGGCGGGTCACCCTGGGCCGGGCCTGTGCCTCCCGCGCCGGCGACGGTTGGCTGATCCGCCGAGCTGAGTTGGCCGACCTCGCGAGGGCCTGTACCAGACTTGACGACCGCGTGGAGACCCTCATCTCCGACCTCCACAACCTGCAAACCGAATCGGCCCAGGCCCAGCAGCAGCACGCGGCCGTGTCCGAGCACTTGCACGTAGCCCGCCACGAGGTCGTTGACGCTCAACACCGGGCCCAGCAGGCCGCCAACGATCTCCAACGAATCGACCGCGAGCAGGCCGGGCTGATGGCCGAGCAGGTCGATCTGACGTTGCGTCTGAATCGACTCGAGGCCGAGCGCGGCGATCTGACCGACCAGATCGACGCGCTCTCTTGCTCGCTCGATGAGCAGAACCAGTTGATCGAGCGTGCCCAACTGCAATTGAAAGCCGATTCAGCCGAAGCCCGCGACTCTGGGGAGCGCCTCACCGCCGCCCGGGTCCAACTCGGTCAATCGGGCGAGAAGCTCGATGCTCTGCGGCGCGAGCAGCGTCATATCGAGCTGGCCGTCGAGGAGACCCAACGACAGCAGGACATCAGCAAAGATCAGCTTCAGCAACGATGCTCGCAGATCCAACATTACGAAGCCACCATCGCGGAAGCTGTCGAGGAGCTGGGCGCCGCCGATGAGGGCCTTGCGGCAATCGAGCTCGCGTTTGCCGAAACCCAGCAACAGTTGCAGGCGGCCGGCCAACGCGTCGAGCAATCGGCCGAGCAACTCAACGCCGCCCGGGCGCAGGCGATGAAGATTGACCGGGAATACCATGCCACCGAAATCACCCGCCGTGAAGTCGAGGTCAAGCGCGAGTCGCTTGAGGAGCGCACGCTGGCCGATCTGGAGCTCGACCTGGCCGAAGCGTATCCGGCCCATCGAACCGCCCGGGAGCAAAACGAGCACTTCGACCCAATCGACCGCGAGGCAGCCCAAGCCGAGATCGACGGTCTGCGCGATGACCTCCGCAAGCTCGGCAACGTCAATCTCGACGCCGTCGATGAAGAGACGATGCTCACGCAGCGAAACCTCGATCTGAAGAATCAGGTCCAGGACATCGACGCTGCGCAGCGGCAGCTTGAATCGCTGATCAACGAGCTTGATGTCGCCAGCCGGCAGCGATTCGAAGAAACCTTCAACGCGGTCCGTGACAACTTTGCGGGGCCCGACGGCATGTTCCGCAAGCTGTTCGGCGGCGGGGCCGCCGACCTCATACTACTGCCGGATGAGAACGGCAATGTGGACTGGCTGGCCTCCGGCATCGAGATCAAGGCCAAGCCGCCGGGCAAGGAGCCACGCGTCATCAGTCAGCTATCCGGCGGGGAGAAGGCCCTGACGGCCGTCGCATTGTTGATGGCGATCTTCAAATGTAAACCCTCTCCGTTCTGTGTGCTCGATGAGGTCGATGCAGCGCTGGACGATGCAAACGTCGAGCGGTTCTGCAATGTGCTGCTGCCGTTCCTTGACCGCAGCCACTTCATCATCATCACCCACCACAAGCGCACCATGCAGGCGTGCGGTCTCCTATACGGCGTGACCATGCAGGAGCGCGGGGTGTCCAAGCAGGTCGCGGTACGAATCGAACAGATCACCTCCGACGGAAACCGAACCGACGGAGATGTCGATCGCGGCCGGCGACGGATCGCGCCTGCGACTTCCGTGGACGCCCGCCCGAAGGATGGGCAGTTGATCGAATCGAAACCGACTGTGGCCCACGCGGTTCCTGTTGCTCGCGGCGGATGAGCATCCGCGGGCACTCGCACAGATTCATGTGCAGCTGAAACAATCCGCCCAAGGAAGCTATTCCTACCGCGTATCAATACACGCGCGACGGGCAAACTCGGTCACAGCGGCCAACAGCTCGTCCAGTTGCGGGCTGGACTCAGCGTCGGGGGGCATGGGGTTCGGTGTGTTTAAGACGTGATTGCCGCTGGCAATGACGATCACCTCCGCCGTCTCACCCGCCGCCTGGGCGAGCTGTTGAGCACACTCCGCAGGCACGGTGGGATCAGCCTCGCCGTGGATAATGAGCACGGGGCAGGTGATCGAGGCCATCAGCCCAGGCAGATCGTGGGCGTCGGGATCTTCGAGCTGCTCGGTGAGGAATCCTTTGCCGATCCGCAGCGTCTGCCCGGTGCGAGCGGAGGGCGATTCAAGGAATCCTTCGGCCAGGAGTGCCTCGGCCTGCTGAGGCGCCATTGCCCGGCACGAGCTGGGCGCCGAGGCGGTGATGATCCCAGCCGGCTGAGGAAAGGCAGCATCGTCGGCATACCGGCCGGCCGTCAGCAGCACGGTCACCCCGCCGCGCGAGTGGCCGAACATCACGTACGCAAGCCCCTGCCCATCGAGTCGCCCGTCATTGACCGCTGAAATGATCGCCCGCAGGTCATGGACCTGCTTGTTGTACGTGTCGCGCTCAAACAGGTCCGGCCGCTCGAAGGTCTCGATCACGTTGGTCATTCCTGAATGACTGAAGTTGAAGCCATGAGCGATGAACCCGGCCGCCGCGGCGGCCTCGGCGATCCGCGGAAACATGCCGTAGTCCTTGTACCCCTTGAATCCGTGAGCAATGATGAGAACACCGATCCCGTCACCACTCGGCAGATGCGTGTTGCCGAGAATCGATTCGCCCTCTGCCCCCGGAATCGTCCATTGTTTGCTCGCGCTCATGTGCGTGTTCTCTTGGCGTAAGTTTCGCAGCGAGCCGGGCTGTGTCAACCCCAGCGAGCCGGGTTGTGTCAACCCGGTGGACGCCCGACCTCACCGTGCATCCGAGCGCCATCTGTATGCCGCATCCACCGGCCCGACACGGGCCGGCTCGCCACAAACCTGTCACCCGGCGCGACTCGCCGCCGCGGGCAGGAGCAGAACCCGCCACAAGAGATCACCGAAGGAGGACTGCGGTCCAAGCCGCAAGAGCGCTCACAACCGATGCACAGGCTGACAGAAGAGCGATGATCCAAAGACGCTGCTCTCGTCTAACGCTCGTGTTCAAGAATACGCGAGTTCAACTCCTCTTCGAGAAGATGGCCATCGGAGTCATACACCTTGCGTATCGATACGCCAATTCGCTTCCCATAGGCCAGTTTTTCCGTCTCTGACATGCCATGGCGCACTTGTTAAGGTCTCCCAGCGAATCGCTGGCGAGCCCCGAGCAGGCAGCTTTCAGGCCCCACGCCTGTATATGCTCGACGATCTCCCGGGCCGCATCCGGCGGAACTGTACCACACGCGGTGGGCAGCCGCGGGTGGAAACCCGCGGGGCGAAGCTGCTCGGGCCCCAGGGAGCCCCACCCCCGCGACCTTCCGGTCGCCCCTACAGCCACGCAACTGCAAGCTCCGCCAAACGCCCTCGCTTGACCGCTTTGAGTGGTTCGTGAAGTATTGTGCCATGGCTGCAACCGGCCCCCTGGAGCTCGACGTGGTGATCTTCGGCGGAGGTGGCGCCGGGTTGTGGCTCCTGGACGAGCTGGTCCGCTATGGCTTTGACACGATTCTTCTGGAAGCGGCCCAGCTCGGCCGAGGCCAGACCATTGCCTCACAAGGCATTATCCACGGCGGATTGAAGTACAGCATTTCCGGTTTGCTGACGCCGTCGGCTCAGGCCGTTCGCGACATGCCCGCTCGGTGGCGGCAATCATTGACGGGGCAGAAACCCCCGCGACTGACCCGCACGCAGCTGCGAGGCGAGCACTGCCATCTCTGGCGGACCGCTGCGCTGAAGTCGAAGCTGGCCATGTTCGGCGCTCGAGCGGGCCTGCGCGTCACGCCGGCCAAGCTTTCACGGGAGGATCGACCGCCGGTCCTTGGCGATTGCCCCGGCGTGGTGGCCAGGCTCGACGAGCAGGTCATCGAACCGGCCAGCTTCCTAGCGGACCTGGCTGGACAACACCACTCAAACCTCCTGCGGATCGACGCACAGGGCGGGCTGCGGTTCGAGCTGCATGATGCGGGGCAGGTCGAAGCGATCCACCTAAACGATGCGGATTCCCGTGAGGCGTTGATCCTCCAGCCGCGCCACATCGTGTTCACGGCCGGCGCCGGCAATGCACAACTGCGCCGCGCCGTCGGGTTATCGCAGCGGGCCATGCAGCGACGTCCGTTGCACATGGTGATGCTGCGCGGCGAACTTCCAACCCTCAACGGACACTGCGTCGATGGGGCGACGACGCGGGTTACAATCACCTCGGCACAAGATTCCTCCGGCGCCACAGTCTGGCAAGTGGGCGGGCGGGTCGCTGAGATCGGAGTTGCGATGTCACCGCAGAAGTTAGTCAGCCACGCACGCGGTGAGCTGGAGACGGTCTTGCCGGGCGTCGATCTGGGCGGCGTCCAGTGGGCCACCTACCGAATCGACCGCGCCGAAGGTGATGCGTCGGGTCGGCGGCCGGACGACGTGAGCATCATCGAGCATGGCAACGTCATCACCGCCTGGCCCACCAAATTGGCGCTGGTCCCACGGCTCGCCCAACGGATCGTGAGCGTGCTCGGCCGGGGGGCGTCACGCCGATCGTTTGATCTTTCGGCGATTGAGAACTGGCCGCGACCGGTCGTTGCCCAACCCCCCTGGGAGATGCAGCAGCAGTGGTTCACCGACGTCTAGGTCGAAGCGGCTTGCTCGTGAGTCCGATCGGGTTCGGAGCGTTCAAGATTGGGCGCAATCGCGGAATCAAGTTCGCCCAAGGGTATCCCCTACCCGATGAAGACGAGGTCGAACGCCTGCTGCTGGCCGTGCTTGACCTCGGTATCAACTTCATTGACACAGCTGGGGCTTACGGTCTCAGCGAAGAGCGCATCGGCCGAGCGATCTCGCATCGGCGAAACGAGTACGTCATTTCCACCAAGGTCGGGGAATCGTTCGCCGACGGCCGATCAACGTACGACTTTTCCAAGGCCGCCGTGCGCGACAGCGTGCAGCAAAGCATCAAGCGTTTGCGCACCGACGTGCTCGACCTCGTATTCGTCCACGCGCATGGCGACGATCTGGCGATCCTCGAACAGACCGACGTGGTGCCGACCCTGCACCAACTGCGGGCCGAAGGTCTGGTCAGGGCGATCGGCTTTTCGGGCAAGACCGTCCAGGGCGCCCGGGCGGCCCTGGCGTGGGCGGACGCGATCATGGTTGAGTATCACCTTGACGATCGTTCACACGCCGGGGTCATCGCTGAGGCTGGCCGCTCAGATGTCGGGGTCGTCGTCAAGAAGGGGCTTGCGTCCGGGGGGCTGGATCCGGCGAAGGCCATCCCCTTCGTGCTGAACACCACCGGAGTGGGCAGCTTGCTGATCGGGGCATTGAACGAGGATCACATTCGCCAGAACATCCGTCGGGCGGAGGCGCCACCGCGGTAGCCGGCCGCCGAGGATATGGTCTCAACGCCTCGCGGGAGCCGTGCGGGGCGGAATGTGCAATCTCATGCCGACCTCGAGCCGATCCGGGTTCGAACCGATCGTCCGTCGGTTCGCATCGTAGATGACACGCCATCGCCCCGCATCGCTGTAATAGGCCTTGGCGATCTTGGTCAGCATGTCACCTCGCTTGACGGTGTAGACGACTCCAGCTCCGACCTGTTCCGCAGAGGATCCAACCCGCGTCCGCGGCGATCCCTTCGGCGGCAGGCGCAGCTTCTGCCCCACACGCAGCCGGTTCGGATCGACGAATGGATTCGCTGTGGCAATCTGCTCCCACCTGACCCCATCACCGAACCACTGCTCGGCAATCGTCCACATCGTGTCGTTTTCCTGGACGGTGTAATCAACGTAGCGCGGCGGTGGAGGCAGGCTCGACCTGACCGGGAGGGGCGTGGCGGGAAACGGGCGCTCGGCCACTCCTGATAAGGACTCCTTGATCCTGGAAGATCGGGTTGCCTGGGTGCCCACATCGTTGGCAGCGATGCTGGCTGGACCGAATGACAACGGACCAGCAACCGGTTGGGCGGGTCCTTCGGCGTCTGGACCGATGTTGACGACTCGCGGCCGGCCCGGTGCCTGCCCATCCATCGCCAGCACTCCAGATGGAATCTCGACGCCGCGGGAGATTCTTTCGCGGGCTCCGATCGCTTGCTCAACCGATTCGCTCAGAATGCCCCGGGGATCAAGATCGCCATCGGGGAAAATGGGCTTGGCTCTACTGAAATCTTGGTCACCGCTGGGCGCGTCGAGTCCAACGGGATCACCCCCAACGGCGTCGGCCGGCTGTGCCTCCCCAGGCGCGGGGGTGTCAGTGCCGCCAGGGCCGGAGCGACCAAAGCCGTAGTAGGCCCCAAGTGCGACCACCAGGAGCAGAACAACGGCGATCGTAACCTTGATGCGAGCGGACATATGGCCAATCCTCCGTGAAAATTCCGACCCAGAGACTTAGGCCGTAGCGCCCCCAGTTTCCTCCTTGATCCACTTGTCCGTCATGGCGGTCTGGGTACCGGACGCGGCTTCGCCCGACCGCGTGAATCTGATCACCAAGGGCGCCGCAATGGCGACCGAGCTGTAGGTGCCCACGATGATGCCGGCCAGCAGGCAGAACGCAAACGGGCGGATTCCGCTGCCGCCCGCTCCATACATGATGCCCACCGCCAACAGGGTCGTGAACGAGGTGAGCACCGTTCGGCTGATGGTCTGATTGATCGAGCGGTTCACGATATCTGCAGTAGGTATCGGCAATTTCCCGCGGTTCTCACGAATGCGATCGAGGATGACGATCGTGTCGTTGAGCGAATAGCCAATGATGGTAAGCAGCGCCGCCACCACCCCCAGATCGATGCGGAACTCTTCTATCAGCAGCACCGACGCCAAGGCACTTCGGCCGATCCATGCCGACAAAGCCAGCAACCCCAGCGCGATCACCACATCATGCATCAGGGCGACGATCGCTGCCATCGAGTAGCGCAGTGAGCCAAAACGGACCCAGATGTACGCCAGAATCCCCAGCAGGCTCAGCGCCACGGCCATGACTGCTGCGGCCGCAAGCGTCGCGGCGACTGCGGACGAGTAACTGCTGACCTGTTCCAAACTTGTTTGACGCTGCAGGGCTTGGGAAACAAGCCGCCACTCCGCCTGAGCCAGACCGCGGTCCCAAAGATCAAAGTCAACGTCAAAGAAGCTCAGTTGGGGATCGTAGACGGTCACGGCGACGGATACAAAGCCCTGGCTCGGATCGATCGGATCAGCGGGCTTGAGGCCGAAGACACTAACCTCGCGACCGACGTAGTCGACGAAGTCCGGCTGGGCCCGCATGCGATCGATGCGCTTTGCGACATCGTCAGTGCTCACAGGCGGGTCGATATCGTTGATCACGATCGCGACACCACCGAGGAACTCGCTGACTCGATCGGTGTATCTCGGTTGGTCGATATTCGCGCCGAGGCTGTCATTCACAATGGGGTAGGTGTAGGGGGCATGGTTGTCCAACCCGGCCCCGTCGAAATCAAGTGGGCGCGTGACGTCCAACTGCTCGCCGAACTCCGCACCGATCGCGGCGACGACCACATCGGTGATTGTCTCCTCTTCACTGAGATTCTTGGGGCTGGCCACCTTGATCTGGAAGCTCACGCAGTGGACGATGCCGTCGCGGATCTCGGTCCTTCCGACGGTCAGGACGCTGGCCTTTCCGATCTCGTGCAGAGTGCTCAGCACCATGCTGAGCTGTGGATCACGATCGAATTGATCGATGGGTGGCAGCTCATCCGTCGCACGGTCGATCACCCCGGCGCTGTGCAGCGCGCTGAGCAGGCGGGTTCGTTGCTGCGTCTGCAGGGGGCCTGTGGGCTGGGGATCAAACACGGTGGCCAGCCTGCGGACGCGGGTCTCCACGCCGTCTTGGCCGGTGTGGGGAAGCCAGAGGCGCACGGGTTCGCCGCGCTGGTCGAACAGGTCCGGCTCACCATCACGATCGTCGTCGATGACGGCGGTGCGAATCGTGACCGACACCCCTCCGCGAAGCTCCGTGTCGAACATATCAACCCCACGAGCGGCCACCAGAGTCACGGCCCCCACAATGCCCAGGGCGCTGAGGACCCAGAACACCTTGCGCATTCCGATCCAGTCGATGTTTGGATGCAGCATCCGGTCTATGCCGGGAAAGACCGTGGGCAGCATCGGCAACCGCCGGAACTTCGCCACGTCCGTGTACAGCTCGTAGATGACACGGGTCACGAACAGGGCCGTGAACAGCGTGGCACAAATGCCGATGGAAAGCGTCAAGGCAAATCCCTTGATCTCGGTTGTGGCCGTGCGGAACAACACGAAGCAAACGATGAGGTTGGTGACGTTGGCGTCAATGATCGTGCTCAGAGCCTTGCCGTACCCCACACGAATCGCGACGCGGAGATCTACATCGCCGCCGAACAGCTCTTCTCGGATGCGCTCGTAGATCAGGACGTTCGCATCGACAGCCATGCCGATGGTCAACACGATGCCGGCCAGCCCGGGCAGTGTGAATGTGCCGTTGATAAACGCCATGAACCCGAAGATGAATACCCCGTTGGCCAGCAGGGCGAAGGCAGCGACCATGCCGGCGAAGAAGTAGTACACCATCATGAACAGCACCACCGCGACGATCGCGATCAGGCACGCGTTGAGCCCGCGATTCAGGTTGTCCTCCCCGATCGACGGCCCCAGCGTGTTGATGGCGATCGGATTGGGAGACAGCCTGGCCCCCAAGGACCCAGCCGCAAGCACGCGAGTGAGATAGCTCAGCTCGGCCTCGCTGAACGTGCCGGTGATGACGCCCTGGCTACCGATCTGGCTCTGCAAGGTCGGGGCCGAATACACCTGCCCATCCAGGACGATGGCCATAGGTTCGCCGACGTGCGGCCCGGTCAGGCGGTTCATCAGGGCACCACCGGGGGCATCCAGGCGAAAGCTGATGGCGGGCCGGCCGAGATTGTCAGACGTGGGGTTGGTGGAGACGATGCTCCACTTGCGATCGCCCTCGTGGGTCATGCGCTTTTGGTCGGTGATGTAAAGCAGCAGGTAGTACTGCCCGTCGCGCTCATCAGCCACGAGATCGAGCCCCCCGGGGCGAGGCTGGCTGAAGAACCCAATCGGATCAGTCTGAATGGCCGCAAGCTGTTGCGGCGTGTCATACCACTGCTTGAGGTCGTTGATGGGAAACCACGCCGCCACCAACGAGTCGGTATTCAGGGGTCCGCGCTCCGCAAGCTGCGTGCGCAGGTCATTGGGATTCACGTCCTGCGGATCGCTGGCCCGCACCGCGATGTGAAACTCCAACACCCCGGCCCCGCGCAGCAGGCGCATGAGGTCTTGCGGGTCGTCGAAGCCGGTGCGCTTGGCGGCGTAGGCGTCGTAGGCAACAGCGACGCCCTCCAGATCGTCGGCGAGGTGTGGGAACTCATCCTTGAGGTTCTGCAACTCGATATCGCGTTGGCTGGGCTTGGTCAGGAGCTCGCCGGTGATCGCGTCCACGATCTGTTTGCCGGACTCATCTTTCAACGGCTCGCGCTTGGCCGAAAGCCGCAGGACCCGCTCCATCCGCGAGCGATCGAGGCTGAGGCGCAGGACCTCCATACGCAGATCGTCGAAGTCAACCTCCGCATCGGCGACGGCCTGTTGCAGCGGCCGCAGGTCCTGGGGCGAGTCGCCGGCCTGCTCGGCCTTGTCCAGGGCGTCCCAGGCCGATTGAAGCCCGTCATAGGCCTCTTGCAGCCGAGTGATCCGCTGCCTGCGTATTCCTTGTCCCCCGAACCGCTGGACCGCCTGCTTCGTCTCCAGCGCCGTCTGCAGTTGGCTGGGGGGAATCTGCGCCTCACGCAGCAAGGCGTCCCGGGCGTCCTCGTAGGCGATGCGCAGGGTCCGAACCTCCTCGTTGGGAACCGGCATGACGATCTCGATCCGGTCCTGACCCAATGGCTGCATCGAGATATCCAGCACGCCATTCGGATTCACCCGCTCCTGGAGCACCGTGATGACCTGGGTCAAGATCGCCTGCGGATCGGTGGCGCCCTCGGGCATGTGGACGGCGTAGATCAGGCTCACCCCGCCCCGCAGGTCCTTCCCCAGACGGATACGCTCCCCCGGCGGATAGATCGACAACACAAACAACGCCAGCAGCCCGGCGATGAGGACGATCTTCCAGATAAGGTTTCGCATAGCAGAGAGTCTCTACTTCTCGAGGGGCCAAGCAGCGCCGGTTTTCAGTCAGCGCTAGCTTCCAACGAAGGCTTGCTCCCCGGGCCGTCGTCGAGCACCTGCTGAATCGAGGATCGAGCGAAGGTGATTCGCGTGTTGGATGACTCATCGACCTTCAGGACGACGGTGTCCGCCTTCACCTCCACGATGGACCCGATGACGCCGCCGACGGTCTGCACCATGTCGTGCTTCTTCACCGCGCTGATCATGGATTGGCGCTTCTTGCGATCCCGCCGCTGGCCGAGAAAGGAAAAGGCGATCATTACAACGAACACGATCCCCAGGACAAAAATAAGGTTGCCGCCGAATAGTGAGCTGTCCCGGGCGGGGCCGCCTGGGGCCCCTTGCGAGCCGGCGGCGCCTGTCAGCGGCGCGCCTTCACCCGGTGGAGGCGGAAGCAAACCCTCGCTCGAAATTGCCTCTGGACTACCCTCCTGGGCCAAGGTGAGCACATACAAGTCGATGTCAAACATGGTGTGGTTCCGCAGTCATTAAGAATCTTTGGAGTCGTGGAGCCCGTCAGCGGCCTCATCGGGGGCGCCGGATTCGAGCACCGGCCACGATCGTAGGAGGTCGGACCAGGAATCTTCGCGTATTGCCCGATGGATGTCCAGCATGAGGCGTTGGAAGTGGCGAATGTTGTGGAGGCTCAAGAGTATCGGCCCCAGCATCTCCCCGGCCAGGAACAAATGTCGTAGATACGCCAACGAGAACCCTTGGGCACAGGCGACACAATCGCAGCCGACCTCCAGAACCCGCTGGTCCTCACGGAACCGGGCATTGCGAAGGTGCATCCGGCCGCGGCGCGTGAAGGCGTTGGCGTTGCGCCCGTTGCGGGTGGGCAGGACACAGTCGAACATGTCTGCCCCGGCCCGCACCGCCACGACAAGGTCACGTTCGTAGCCCACCCCCATCACGTAGCGAGGCTTGTCGGCGGGCAGCCGGGGAGCCGTGAACTGCACGACCTCATGGATCAGCTTCGGCTCCTCTCCCATGGCCACCCCGCCGATCGCATAGCCCGGCAGCTCGACGTTGCACACCGCCTCGACCGATTCGCGTCGCAGCTGCAGGTCCGTGCCGCCTTGGACAATGCCAAACAGAGCCTGCTCATCGGGGCGCTGGTGCGCGGCCCTGCATTGCTGGAGCCATCTGACCGTTCGATGGTGGGCCACGCGTAGCTCGTCGCGGAGCCCGGTCGTGAAGGTCGTCGCATCGTCCCGTTGTGGGCCGGAGGAACTCCCGGTCCGACGGTTCGAGCCGACACGTTCGACGCACGTCCGACAATCGTCGAAGGCCATGATAATGTCCGCCCCCAGCGCATTTTGCACCTCGATTGAACGTTGCGGCCCCAGATGAACCATGCTGCCATCGATGATTGAGCGGAATGTCACGCCGTCGTCGTCGATGCGGTTGATATCGGCCATGGAATACGCCTGATAGCCGCCGGAGTCCGTGAGGATGGGCCCGTCCCAGGCCATGAACCGGTGCAAGCCGCCCAGGCGAGCGATGAGCTCAGCCCCTGGTCGAAGCATGAGGTGATACGCGTTGGCGAGCACAATCTGCGTGCCGGTCGATCGGAGCTGCTGCGGGCTGAGCCCTCTGACCGAGCCTCGGCTGCCCACGGGGATGAATGCCGGCGTGTCAAACGAACCGTGCAGTGTTTCGATGCGGCCGAGTCGCGCAGCGGAACTTCGGCACTGAGCGACGACGGTGAACCGCAGCGGAGTGGACATGGGGCAGGCTTGAAGGCTTGAAAGGCTTGAGCACTGGGGACACACGGGCACACGGCAGCGGCTGGGCCCGGCAAGCCTCAGGTCTCAAGCCTCAAGGCTTTCTCTGCGACGCTTCGCGCAGGATGCGCTTCTCCTTTTCGGTGAGGCTATGCAGCCCGCCGGCGCTGATCTTGTCGAGAATGCGGTCAACCTGGCCGCGCCGGACGGTGGATCGACGGAAAACGGATCGTCCGCGCTTGCCCCGGTAGTGGTGCGAGGTGGGATCGACTCGCCCTAGGATGTCGAAGAACCCGTGAAGGTGCTGGGGATGGCGGATGAAGTAGAACCCGGCGATCGCCCCGCCGAGGTGCCCGGCTTCGCCGCCAGCGTTCCGCCCGCCGACGATCACCCAGAACAGCGCCAGCGCCACCAGAGCATAGGCGAGTGTTCTCAACCGCATGGGCAGGAATAAGAACAACAGCACGATCGCGTTCGGCGCCAAATACGCCCCAGCCATGAGAACCCCGAACACGCCCGCGGAGGCGCCGATCAAGGGTGTATTGGGATTATTGAACAGGAGGCCGGGTATCCGCACATCGGACCCGAAGAACTGCGTCGCCACGTATCCGCTGAGGTTCAACAGGCAATACATCAAAGCGCCGAAGATGCCGCACAGCAGGTAGAACGCGATGTAACGCTTTGAACCGAGGTTTCGTTCGACCATGGAGCCGAAGAAATACAGTGCCAGCATGTTGAAGAACAAATGCCAAACGTCGGCGTGCAGGAACTGGAAGCCGATCAACCGCCAGAACTCCAACTTGATGAAGCCCCGCGCCGTGGAGAAGTGCAGGAAGCTCTCGATGAGACGCATACCGCGGAGATGATTGACAGCGACCTTCACCGGTCCTTGCGGCGTATTCAAATACACCGACTGGTGG
>JAPUKX010000191.1 GCA_027295435.1 Planctomycetota bacterium
GCCCATGCGGCGATCGAGAAACCAAGGCAAGTTGTTGGGACCTCATGGTATGTGGATGGAAACCCGAACATCAGGCATGCGTTTATCTGGCAAAGCGGTGCGATCAACGATCTCAATAGCCTGATACCGAGCGACATCGACCTCCTGATGACCTGCGCCGCTGCAATCGCCCAAGACGGCCGCATCGTGGGGACTGCCACGAGTACAGACGGCATCGTCGCCGTGTTGCTAACCCCTGGTAAACCGCCGTTGGGCGACTTAGATGGAGATTGTCAAGTGGGGGTGTTCGATCTCTTCCTTCTCCTGGCTAAATGGGGACAAACGGACTCCGATGCAGATCTCGACGACGATGGTGTGGTGGGAATCCTGGATTTGCTGACGCTCCTCGCCAACTGGACATAACAGGACCGGCGCCTCGCTTTTGTGTGAGCCGGCACTGCGAAATGTTTCTCGCGTGGCTTTCGGGATCCCTTCTGGGTGGCAAAGAGGGTGGGTTGACCGCCATGATGGGGCATCGCGAGGGGATCAGGGAAACCGTTGACGACCAATCTGTGCTATACTTTCAGCCCAAGCGAGCGTAGGCCTGGGCTCGCTCCGACTTCTGGGTGGTGGATTTGCGATATGCTGAGCTGGCGAATGCCGGATGGATGCCGGGAAGTTTGATTCTCGCACCTGCGCAATGACGCCAAGACACGCCCTTTTCGGGGTAGGATTCCGTCGCCGACTGTCGAGGCACCGGCGCAATGTAGAGCTGATCGTCTCGATCGGCTGAGTGAAGCACAATCAAATCGGCAGGCCGCGTGTAACGACGCGGTTGATGCTCACACGGAGAAGATGATGTCCGACAGGAAGTTTGAATTCGGCGACCGGGTTCGTCACGCCCGCAGACCGGAGTGGGGAATTGGGTCGATCGTCAAGGCCGAGCTGGTCACGGTCGATGGCGACCGAACCCAGCGGGTCTCGGTGCGGTTTCCAAACGCCGGGCTCAAGACCCTCAGCACATCTCACGCTGAGCTTCAGCTCATCGACCAACAAGCCAGTCCCAATGGAGCCGGGGATGATGCTGAACTGCTGGCGGGGTGGGAAAGGATGGACGAGACCGATTGGCTGGCCCCGGTGGTGCGGCGCAAAGTCGACGAGGCGATGGTAGCGCTGTCCTCGGAAGTCCGTGATCCATTTCAGTCCCTGCCCAAGCGATTCGCCTTGTTCCTCGACCTGTATCGCTTCGAACGAACCGGCCGCAGCTTGGTCGACTGGGCGATCGCTCAATCCAGGATCAGCGATCCGCTGAGTCGTTTCACGCGGCACGAGCTCGAGGCGCTGTTCGATCGATGGGCTGCGAACCGCGACAAACATCTGCGTCGGCTGATTCAGGAAGCTCGAAGCGACCCGGCCATGGCGAAAGCGGTCGTCGCCTCGGCCTCGCCCGCAGCTCGGGAAGCTGTGCGTCGGCTCACCAACGAGCGTTGATTCGAAGCAACATCCCGCGCGATCGGACACCGGGCCCTACACCCCAAGGTCCGAGAGTCAGCCTGCTGGCACATTGCTAGGGGCCTTTCCCCACGACCAACTGCCTGGTCCCATGTCGTGGCGCAGCGGTTGTTTGTTCTTCATCGGCGTCACGCCCCTGCGAGGTTGTCACACACCGCATTGGCCGGCCACGGTGAAGGAACAATGCCAAGATGGACGAGCAGACCTTTCAGATCAAGTTGACTGAGATGATGAGCCGGATCAAGCATTTGCCCAAGGATGAGCGGGCCAAGATCGAGCGCCTTGCTCTGGATGCGCAGAAGCGCCGCGAGCGCATCCAAGCCTCGGTCGCCGAGCTTCAGGAATCGCTGGACTATCTTCGCCTGAGCATCAAGTACCTGGTGTTTGACCTGGAAGCGACCCGGCGCGAGAACGTCTATCTGCGAAAGCTCGTCGAGCAGGCGAATCGCGGCGACGCCTCCGATCGCGGTCGTGATCCCGATGGTTTCGGTGAGGGTGAAATATTGGGCTCGGAATAGCTGAGAGCGCTTGGGATCGCAGGCTTAGGAGCACTCGCCTCCCGCGGCGGGCACGACGCAGCAGATAACCATGGGCCGATCCAGTGAGCTCGTGCCGCGGACCTGATGCCCCTTTGGCGGCGCGCCGCAATCAAGGTGGCGCGCCGCCTTTCTGTGCAGGTTGGGGTCAAGGTGCGGGCGTCAGCGTCCGCCCGGCACCTTCCCGGTCCCACGCCCCAATGACTCCCCGGCCCTGTTCGTCCGACTCCAGCGTCACCACTGCTTCGCCGTGCTGGTTAAACACTCGAAGCGACGGCCCGCTGGCGCGCGACGCGATCGCCACCTGGATCCGGCCATCGCCGCTGTAGGTATAGAGCTGTCCCTCATCGGTGCCGGTGGCCGTCAACATCACCAGCGGATGACCGCGGTCGCCAAACGTCGCAATCTGGCCGTGGTGGCCGACCGTTGCCGACAACGAAACCAATCGTTGGCCGGTGCGGTTGTACGTCTCGATCACACCGCCGGACGCGCTGTACAGCAGGCGGACCAGCTCCCGACCGTCTTCGGCGAAGGTGGCGATCGTCCCGATGCCGGCTCCGGTCGATTCCAGGGTTGCGGTGACCTGGCCGGCCTGGTTGGCAATGTGCAGCGTCCCGCCCGCCTCGCCCGCAAGCACTTCGAAGATTCGCTTTCCTTGGGCGTTGAGCAGTTGCATCGCGCCGCCGGCTTCGGTCGCGGTGGCGATGAAGGCCGGCTGCCGGGCGGTCGTGTTGGTCACCACGAGTGATCCGCCGTACTCCGATGCGCCGGCTAGGACGAGCGTCTTACCGTATCGATCGCGGACGCTCAATGATCCGCCGTCCTTGTTGGCGCCGATAACCAACACCACCGTCCCGAGCTCGTCGATCACCTCGAACCGCTTGGCCTGGATTACCCCGGGGACGGACTTGGGGCCCTGTCCGGCCGCGCCAAGAAACATTCCCACGGCGAGGGCCGTGCTGCCAGCAATAAGGCCGGCAACGAACTGGCTTGTGATACGCATGTCTGGAACCTCGATCAACGGAGATGATTGTTCGGTGCTTGGGACGTATAACGTCCGACGCCCGGGTCCGGTTGCACCCTCTGGGGGTCCAAAGAGCACTTTGATAGCGGCAGCGCCGCCCAGCCGCCGATCGGCGCCGGGCCGTCGGATTCAGCATCTGCATCGACACGATCAAGACGCCGCCGAAACGTTTCCCAGGGCAGGGTCGGCCGGCCGAGCCTCGCAAGCGATTCGAGGCAGCGATTTCAACCTGAGATACGCCAAAAAGGACTCTTCATCCGCCCATTCTTGTGCTATTCTTTTTCGGCCGAGAGATTCGGCCTCGTGGCTCAGGGCGGTCGAAATGGGCCGTCAAGGGAATCGCGTGGGAGGCCAGCGCGGTCTTCGGGCTTGCGGAGCCGGAC
>JAPUKX010000192.1 GCA_027295435.1 Planctomycetota bacterium
GCTCCCGCCCGCGGCGGACAGTTGAGCGGGAGCCGCTGGGCAGGGTATGGGCAATCGCGCAGCAATGCAGTTTCTCAGGTGGGACTTTGGAGCCCCGGCTGGACTGAAAGACGCCCGACCTTAGCGCAAGGCCAGATTGTCGCGGTGGACCGCCTCCTCGTGCTCACATGACCCCAGGATCTCGGCGATCCGGCTGGAGTGGCAGCCGAGAATTCGACGCAACTGATCGGACGAATAATTCACCAGCCCACGGGCGATCTCCACGCCCTGGGTATCCATGATTCGCACCGGGGCGCCTCGCCGGAAGTCTCCCGTCACCGCCTTAAGACCGACGGGCAGGAGACTCTTGCCTTGCCGGCACACAGCCTCGACGGCCCCGGCGTCCACATGCAGCTCTCCACTCGGATGATGGAAAAAGGCGATCCATCGCTTGCGGCCGCGCAGGCGCTGCGAGTGCGGCTCGAACACCGTTCCCAATGGTTCACCCCGAAAGATTCGCAGCAAGGCATCCGGCGCCCGGCCGTTGGCGATGACCGCCCATTCGCCGGCCCGGGTGACCATCTGGGCCGCCTGCACCTTGGAGCGCATGCCGCCGGTGGACAGGTCCGAATCGGAGTCCCCCGCGAGGGCGTAGGTTTCGGAGGTGATCCGCGGGACCGTCCCAATCACCTGCCCGGCTTCGGCGCCACATCGAGTCATCAGCCCGTCTACGGTGGTCAGCAGCACCAGTACATCGGCGCGAACCAGGCAGGCGACCAGCGCCGAGAGCAGATCGTTGTCGCCGACGCGGATCTCCTCCACCGCGACCGTGTCATTCTCGTTGACGATCGGCACGACCGAGCAGCCCAGAAGCCGATTGAACGTGTTGCGGGCATTGAGGTGGCGCTCTCGGGCCCGCAGATCAGCGTGGGTCAGCAGCACCTGAGCCACCGACAGGCCATGCTCGGCGAACAGCCTTCGATAAACGTCGATCAAGCGGGCTTGCCCAACTGCCGCGGCCGCTTGCAGTGAAGGCAGGTCGCGCGGACGCCCGCTCAACCCCAGCTCTCGCAGGCCAGCCGCAATAGCGCCTGAGGAGACGCAGATGACCTCCCGTCCATCGGCTTGCAGCTTCGCCATCTGCGCGACCAGGGCCGCGACCCGAGGTTCCGCCAACATATGATCATCATCAACCAGCACTCGTGAGCCGATCTTGACGACAACGCGGCCGGTATGATCGACCCAGTCACGGCGTGGAGGTGGGTTCGAAGAAGTCTCGACCATGTTGGGGCGCTGCGGCGGCGTGCTGGGGAACCGAAGGGTTCAAGTGTACCGGCTCAGTCATCGACGGGACCATGAACATTCACGATCAGATTCTGGAAATGTCCCGTCGAGCCGCTTCGGCCGCTCGTGTGTTGAGGGCCCTGGACGCAACGGGCAAGAACCGGATCCTCGAAGCGATGGCCGAGGGGATCGCCTCCAGCGGCGAGAAGATCGCCGCCGCAAACGCCCGTGATGTTGCCGCCGCCAAGGCCGACGGTCTCAGCTCGGCCATGCTCGATCGCTTGTTGCTCGATCCGCAGCGTATCGAGGCGATGGCCCAGGGCATGCGCGAGGTGGCTCACTTGCGCGATCCGATCGGCGAGGAGATGAGCGTCACCAGGCGGCCGAACGGATTGGTGATTCGCAAGGTGCGGGTGCCGCTGGGCGTGCTGGCGGTGATTTACGAATCCCGGCCGAATGTCACAGCCGACGCGGCGGGGTTGTGCTTCAAGGCCTCAAACGCCGTCATCCTCCGCGGCGGCTCCGAAGCACTGGCCAGCAACACCGCCATTCTCGATGCGATGCTCGCCGCGGGCGCATCCGCCGGATTGCCCGACGATGCCATCCAACTTGTCCTAACGACCGATCGGGCCGCAGTACACGCCCTGCTGCAGATGGACCAATACCTCGACCTCGTGATCCCTCGCGGCGGCGAGAGCCTGATCCGGGCGGTGACCCAGCACTCCAAGGTCCCAGTACTCAAACATTACAAGGGCGTGTGTCATGTGTATGTCGATCGCGCTGCCGATCTGGACATGGCGATCAGCATCGCTCTGAACGCAAAGTGCCAACGGCCGGGCGTGTGCAATGCGATGGAGACGCTGCTGGTACACGAAGCGGTCGCGGACGAGTTTCTGCCGCGCGTCGGCGAAGCTCTGGTGGCGAAGGGTGTTGAAATACGAGGCGATGCGCACACCTGCCGGCTCATCCCGCAGGCCGGCCCGGCCAAGGAAAGCGACTGGTCCGAGGAGTATCTCGATCTGATTCTCGCCGTTCGCGTCGTAGGGGACCTCGACGCGGCGATCGCCCACATCGAGCGCTACGGCACGCAACACAGCGACGTAATTGTTACGGCTGATGACGACGGTGCGGAGCGGTTCACGCACGAGGTGGACTCGGCCACGGTCTACGTCAACGCCTCCAGCCGATTTACTGACGGGTATGAGTTCGGGCTGGGCGCGGAGATCGGCATCTCAACGGGCAAACTTCACGCCCGCGGCCCCTGCGGGCTGGAGGAACTGACGACCTACAAGTACATCATCCAAGGTACCGGCCAGATTCGACAGTGATCTTGTATTGAGCCCCCGGCTTGCCGGGGGCAGATGCTCTTATCACCCAAACCGGCCCAATCCCAGGAACTCGATCGGCAGATCGGTCCGGCCAGTAAGCGCCAGGTCGGCGAGCGCCTCACCAATCACGCTGGCGAACTTGAAGCCGTGACCCGAAAACCCGCAGGCAAGCGTCACCCGATCGTGCGCGGGATGGCGGTCAATGATGAAATGCGAATCGGGGGTGTTGGTGTACATGCAAACGTGCAGCGATAGCAGCTGGCCGTCGGCGTGGGGAATGAAGCGCCGAAGGGCCGGGCGAAAGTCGTCCTCATCTCCGGGCAGGGACTGGCGGTCGATGGCGTCCGGCGTCGTCGGTT
>JAPUKX010000193.1 GCA_027295435.1 Planctomycetota bacterium
AGGCGGACAGCCTTCCGCCCGGCCTCAACGAAGATGTCATTGCGCTGATCTCGGCGAAGAAAAACGAACCCGAGTGGATGCTTCAATGGCGGCTCAAGTCGTATCGTCATTGGCTGAAGATGACCGAGCCAACGTGGCAAAACGTCCACTATCCGCCGATCGACTATCAAAGCATCATTTACTACTCGGCTCCCAAGCAGGACAAAGATCGTCCCCAGAGCCTTGATGAGGTGGACCCCAAGCTCCTTGAGACCTACGAGAAGCTGGGCATTCCACTGCACGAGCAGGAGGAGCTGGCGGGCGTGGCCGTCGATGCGGTCTTCGACAGCGTCTCGGTGGCGACGACCTTCAAGGCGAAGCTCGCCGAGCTGGGGATCATCTTCGGCTCGTTCAGCGATGCGGTGCAGGAGCATCCCGATCTGGTCAAGAAGTATCTGGGGACGGTAGTGCCGTACTCGGACAACTTCTTTGCCACGCTCAACTCCGCGGTGTTTACGGACGGCTCATTTGCCTACATACCCAAGGGTGTTCGATGTCCGATGGAGCTGTCAACTTATTTCCGCATCAACGCGCTGTCCACGGGGCAGTTCGAGCGCACGCTGATCATCGCCGACGAGGGCAGCTACGTCAGCTACCTCGAAGGGTGCACGGCTCCGATGCGCGACGAGAACCAGCTCCACGCGGCGGTGGTCGAGCTGATCGCGCTGGACGACGCCACGATCAAGTACTCCACGATCCAGAACTGGTACCCGGGCGACAAGGACGGCAAAGGCGGCATCTTCAACTTCGTCACCAAGCGCGGCAAGTGCCAGGGTCGGAACTCCCATATCTCCTGGACGCAGGTCGAGACCGGCGCGGCCATCACCTGGAAGTACCCCGGCTGCATCCTGATTGGCGACAACTCGGTCGGTGAGTTCTACTCAATCGCGCTGACGAACAACCACCAGCAAGCGGACACCGGCACCAAGATGATCCATATCGGGAAGAACACGACCAGCAACGTCGTGTCCAAGGGCATTTCGGCCGGCTTCGGCCAGAATACCTATCGCGGGATGATCAAGATCAATAAGGGAGCGGATCGCGCCCGGAACTACACGCAGTGCGATTCCTTGCTGATCGGCGACAAGTGTGGCGCGCACACCTTCCCCTACATTGAAGTCAAGAACAGCACCGCGCGAATGGAGCACGAAGCAACGACCTCCAAGATCGGCGAAGACCAGATGTTCTATCTCAACCAGCGGGGGATCTCGACCGAGGACGCGGTGTCGATGATTGTCAACGGTTTTTGCAAGGAGGTCTTCCGGGAGCTTCCCATGGAATTTGCCGTCGAAGCACAGCGGCTGCTCGAAGTCAGCCTTGAGGGCAGTGTCGGCTAACGAACTGAAGGAATATTCATGCTCGAGATTCGAAATCTGCATGCATCTGTAGAGGGTCACGAGATCCTCAAAGGCGTCGATCTGACCGTCAACGCCGGTGAGCTGCACTCCATCATGGGACCCAACGGCTCCGGCAAGAGCACGTTGGCACAGGTTCTTGCCGGCCGGGACACCTACGAGGTCACCCAAGGCGAGGTGCTCTATGAGGGTCGCAATCTGTTAGAGATGGCCCCGGACGAGCGGGCCCGTGCGGGAGTCTTCATGGCCTTTCAATATCCGGTTGAGATCCCCGGCGTGAACACCGCCTATTTCCTGCGCGCGGCGCTGAACGCCATCCGCAAGCATCGAGGGCTCGAAGAGCTCGACGCGGCAGATTTCCTCGACTGGGTGAAGGACAAGATGAAGCTCGTGGACATGGACGAGGCCCTGCTGAACCGGTCGATCAACGAAGGGTTCTCCGGCGGCGAAAAGAAGCGCGGCGAGATTCTCCAGATGGCGGTGTTGGAGCCGAAGCTCGCGATCATGGACGAGACCGATTCCGGGCTGGACATCGACGCCCTGAAGATCGTCGCCAAGGGTGTGAATACATTGCGCAGCGCCGACCGGGCGATCATTGTCATCACGCATTATCAGCGCATTCTCGACTACATCGTGCCCGATTTCGTCCACGTGCTGGTTGATGGGCAGATCGTCAGGTCGGGCGGCAAGGAGTTGGCGATTGAGCTTGAGGAGAAGGGGTACGCCGGGGTGGAACAGAAGAACGCCGCCACGGAGTCGATTGCTTCCTGACCAGCCAACGGGTGTAGAGCTATGCTTCAAGTAGCCCAGAAGACGGATGACTATCTTTCGCGTTTTGCGCAGGTCGAGGCTCGCCTGGCGGGTGATGGCGCGGCGTTGTTGCCGATTCGCAAGAAGGCGATCGAGCGCTTTGCCCAGCTTGGGTTCCCCACGACGCGAGACGAGGATTGGCGGTTCACCAATGTCGCGCCGATTGCAAGAACCGCCTTCGAGGCGGCTACGGGCGATGGCGAGGCAGTCGAGGCGCAGCAACTGGCAACATCAGCCCTGTTGCAGGCTGACTGGCCCCGGCTCGTCTTTGTCAACGGCTATGTCGCGCCACAGCTTTCCTCGGTGGGGGAGCTTCCCGGCGGCGTTCGGTTGGAAAGCCTTGCCGCAGTCGCGCACGCCGATCCTGAAGCGCTCCAGCAGCACTTGGCCAGGCACGCGGACTATCAAGACCACCCATTCACCGCCCTGAACACCGCCTTCATGGAAGATGGCGCGTACGTGCACATCCCCAAGGGGGTGTATCTCAAGCAGCCGATTCATCTGGTGTTTGTCTCGACCGCTGACGCTGGGTCGGTGATTTCGCATCCTCGGAACCTGATCGTGGCCGAGACTGGAAGCCAGGCGACGATCATCGAGAGCTACCTGGGCTTAGGCGACGGCGTCTATTTCACCAACGCCGTGACCGAGATCGTCGTCGGCGAGAATGCCGTGATCGATCACTACAAGGTGGGGCGCGAAGCCGAGCAGGCTTATCACGTCGGCACCACACAGATCTACCAGGATCGATCGAGTAACGCATCGTCGCACGCGATCACGATCGGCGGGGCCCTGGTGAGAAATGACATCAATACCGTGCTCGATGGGGAAGGAGCCCAGTGCACGCTGAACGGCCTGTACCTCGTGTCCGGCCGGCAGCACGTGGACAACCACCTGCGGGTGGAGCATGCCAAGCCTCATTGCGACAGCCGCGAGTTCTTCAAGGGTGTGCTGGATGGTCACGGTAAGGCCGTGTTCACCGGGCGAATCATCGTCCGCAAAGACGCGCAGAAGACCGATGCGAAACAGACCAACATGAACCTGCTTCTGTCGGACCACGCCCAGGTTGACACCAAGCCACAGCTCGAGATCTTCGCGGATGATGTGAAGTGCACGCACGGAGCGACCATCGGCCAGATCGACGAGAACGCGATGTTCTACCTCCGCTCTCGCGGCCTCAGCGAGCCAGCTGCGCGGGGCCTGATGGTCTATGCGTTCGCCAGTGAAGCCATCGACCGGATTCAGCCTCAGCCGCTGCGAGCCCAGCTTCGCCAGACATTGTTCGATTGGTTACCGGAAGGTCATCGGCTGCAGGATGCACGATGAGAACGACTTCGATCACCGCCCAGCCCGGTTCTACGCTGCATCGGCCGGACACCTTCGATGTCGAGCGGGTACGGCGCGATTTTCCGATTCTGCAGCGGACGATCAACGGCAAGCCACTGGTGTACCTCGATAATGCAGCGACGGGGCAGAAGCCACAGGCGGTGATCGACACGATCAGCCGGTACTACACGGCTCAGAACGCCAACATCCACCGCGGCGTTCACCGGCTGAGCGTCGATGCCACGGCAGCCTACGAGGGGGCCCGGGCCAAGGTGCAGCGCTTCATGGGGGCCGCCCGGCCGGAGGAGATCATCTTTGTCCGCAGCGCCACCGAGGCGATCAACCTCGTCGCCCAGGCGTATGCGCGACCAACGCTCAAGCCCGGCGACGAAGTGCTGATCTCCACGATGGAGCATCATTCCAACATCGTGCCCTGGCAGATCGTGTGCGAACAGACCGGGTCGGTGCTCCGCGTGGTGCCCATCAACGATGCCGGCGAGTACATGTTCGAGGAATACGAACAGCTCCTCAGCTCGCGGACGAGGCTCGTCGCGGTGACGCACGTTTCCAATGCGTTGGGGACGATCAACCCGGTCCGCCGGATCATCGAGGCTGCCCATCAACGCGATATCCCGGTGTTGGTGGACGGTGCACAGGCCGCGCCGCACCTGGCGATTGACGTGAAGGAGCTCGACTGCGATTTCTATGCGATTTCGGGGCACAAAATGTTCGGTCCCAGCGGGATCGGCGCGTTGTACGGCAAATACGAGCTTCTCGACGATATGCCGCCGTACCAAGGCGGGGGCGAAATGATCCTGTCCGTCAGCTTCGAGGGGACGGTGTACAACAACGTGCCGCACAAGTTTGAAGCCGGCACGCCGAACATTGCTGGGGCGATCGGGCTTGGCGCGACGGTGGACTATCTCCAGCAGATCGGGCTGGACAACATCGCCGCGTATGAGCACGAACTGCTGGTCTATGCCAGGGAGGCGCTGTCGGCTGTGCCAGACGTGCGTCTGATCGGGACCGCGAAGCACAAAGCCGCTGTCCTGTCTTTTCTCGTGGGCGACATTCATCCGCACGATGTGGGGACGATTCTTGACCTGGAGGGGATCGCCGTGCGGACCGGGCACCATTGCGCCCAGCCGGTGATGCAGCGGTTCGGGATCACGGCCACCGCGAGAGCCTCCCTGGCCCTTTACAACACCACCGCGGAAATCGACGCCCTGGTTGCAGGCGTCGGCAAAGTCCGTAAGGTGTTTGGCTGATGTCCGCTCTCACCGATCTCTATCAGCAACTCATCCTCGACCACAACAAGAGCCCGCGCAACCGCCGGAAGCTCGAGCCCGCGGATGGCCGGGCCGAGGGGTACAACCCGTTGTGCGGCGATCGGGTCACGGTCTACCTCTCGCTGGATGG
>JAPUKX010000194.1 GCA_027295435.1 Planctomycetota bacterium
GGGGAGTCCAGTTCGACGTTGAGTCTCGTACAATCCGCGTATCTACAGACCGCGGCAAAGCTCGAAGGAACGGTCGAGCCCACCGAAGATGACCGTCGCCTGGCCGCGGAGAAGCCCGCGGTTCGGCCCCATGAGCTGGCCGTGCTACAGAGCAAGACGATATTGCGCGAACTGCGTGAGCAGTACCGTGATCCGGAGCATTGGCTTATAGGGAAGCAGGAGGCCAGACTTCGCGCCTTGGAATTGGAATACGAGGCCAAGATCGAGGAGATCATGACCGCCAATCTCCAGGCGAAGCTCAATGAGCTCTCCAATAACATCGAGAGCCTCACGACCATGCTTGACGAGCTCCAAACGGAGTATGAGGAAAAGGACGACCAACTGCGAACGCTTGCCGCGGATATTGCCATGTATCAGGCGATGGAGGGCCGACGGGACCATCTGGAATCGACTCGTGACTTCGATCTTGAATTGATCAAGGACCTTCGGCTCATGCGGGCACGTGCTGACGCTTCCCGCGTTCGCATCACCCAGTTGGCTTTGCGGCCACGCGAAAAGGCATTCCCGAAGGTGGAGGTCGTGGTACCATTGACCACCCTGTTGCTTGTCGGCCTTGTTACTGGGTTGGTTTTCCTTCGTGAGCTCACGGACCAGCGCATCAAGAGCGCCAGCGATCTAGAGTTACTTCCCGCAGCTCGCGTGCTGGGGATGATTCCTGAACTTCAGGAGGATCCCTGCAGGTCGGAGTCGGCGGAGCTGGTCGTCTGCAAGTGTCCGAGCAGTGTCTTGGCCGAGTCGTACCGGCAGCTCTGCACGCGGATCGACGAAGCGATGAGCCGTGCTGGACACAAGACGCTTCTGCTGGTTGGCGGCTTGCCTGAAGCCGGGACCACGACGGTGGCGACCAACCTCGCCGCCGCCGCCGTTGCCGTGGGTAGAAAGGTTGCGATCATCGATGCGAACTTCCGCCGTCCACGCTTGGACAGAGCGATGGGTATCTCGGTCAATGGTTCGGGCCTGGGTGAGCTGCTGATCGATGATATACCCCTCGATCAGGCCATCACCGGCACCGAATATGGGATCGACATCATTGCCGCGGGGCAACCAACCTACCGAATCTATGAGCGACTGAATGGCGGCCGGTTCGATCGCCTCCTTGCCGAGCTGGGCAGCCGGTACGACCTGGTGCTGGTCGATACTCCGCCGGCGGTGGTGGCTGGTGACGCGATGGTCCTTGCGAATAAACTTGATGCGGCAGTGCTGGTGGTCCGCGCCTACCAGGAGCAGCGCGGCCTCGTCGCCCGCCTGATCGACCAACTGTCTGATGCGCAGTGTGAGCTGCTGGGAGTTGTCCTGAACCGCCCGCGCGGTACCGCAGGAGGGTATTTCAAGAAGAACTTCGCCACGATGGCCCGTTACGCCAACGAGGAGGCTGCCTAGTCGGATCTGTTTGAGTTCAGATCGTACATTAGCGGACCTTCAGAGACAGTGTTCCACGGTCATGACTGCTCGGCGGTCGTCAGGTGGCGCTGCAGCGAATCAGTCCGTGCAGTCCTGCCCCGATGAGTTCCCTGCGAGGAGCTGCCAACAAGTGCCGACTGCATCCACCCAGCGTGTTGCTCTTGTGACCGGCGGCGCGGGCTTCATTGGCTCGCATCTTGTAGAGCATCTTCTCCTTCGAGGTGATCAGGTGGTTGTGGTTGACGACCTCTCAACTGGCTGCCGAGGCAACCTCGAGGGGGCGAATGACTCGCATTTGACCTTCATGGAAATGAGCGTCTCCCAAGCCCTCCGATCGCTTGGGCCCAGCGAGATCGATGAGATCTATCATCTTGCAGCGGCCGTCGGGGTGCGACTGGTGATCGACCGACCTATTGGCACAATTGAAACGAATGTGCTTCAGACTTCGGCTGTACTGAACTTCGCGGCCGAGGCAGCGATACCCATCCTCATCGCTTCCACGTCAGAGGTATACGGTAAGTCAACTCAGATCCCGTTCGCAGAGGACGATGATGTGGTCTACGGTCCCCCCAGGCAGAGCCGATGGGCGTACGCATGTTCCAAGGCCATTGACGAGCACCTTGCCCTGGCCCATTATCAGCAGAATGATCTTCCCGTCGTTGTCGTGCGATTCTTCAACATCGTGGGGCCCAGACAGGTTGGTCGCTACGGCATGGTCCTGCCAAGGTTCGTCGCATCAGCGCTTGCCGGGGCGCCGATTGAGGTCTACGGCGATGGGCGGCAGACGCGGTGCTTCTGCGATGTCCGTGATGTAGTCGCGATCATGCCGAAGCTGCTCGCGGACCCGACTTGCGCAGGAGGTCTGTTCAATGTCGGCAGCGACCAGCCCATCGAGATCCGGGCTCTTGCTGAGTTGGTTCGCGACGCGCTTGGCAGCCGGTCACCGATCGTCAATGTGCCTTATGACCGCGCGTACGGCCGGGGCTTTGATGATCTGCGGCACCGCCAGCCGGATCTGACGCGCATTCGGGAGGCGACGGGATTCGTTGCTCAAACGGACCTCGTGCAGACGATCCGCGACCTGGCGAATGAGTTGGATCACAGATCGTCATCATCTCTGGAGTCAACCGTCTGATGCCGCTGCTGGCGATCCAACCTGGCGCGAACTCGCTCGTGACCGAGCCGGTGGAAGCGCTGACCGACGAGCTTGAGCCGATCGTCGTTTCCGCGTTGGGCCTGCTCAACAGCTATGCCGCCATCTTCATCGTCGCTTTCCTCGTTACCTTGCTGTGCACGCCGCTTGTCCGTTGGCTGGCGCTGGCCGGGAATGTGACTGACCAGCCGGACGGTGCCCGCAAGGCTCACCGCTACCCGGTGGCCTATCTCGGCGGCGTCGCGGTGTTCCTCGGTCTTCTGGTCGCGGTGGCCGTGAGCTATGTCTACATGGACGGCCTGGCTGCCACCTACGCACCGGTGCCGATGGCCATCGTCCTGGGAATGGCCGCCATCATGTTCACCGGCCTGGCAGATGACGTGTGGGGGTTGGGTCCGCGTCTGAAGATCGCCGGTCAACTCGTCGCGGCTGCCGCATTGGCCTATCACCACATTGGGGTAAGAGTGGCCTCCGGCCTCCTCATGCCGGTCGCCGGTTGGCTCGACCCGCTGCTGGGTAGCGAGAATCTCGTCTTCGACATTCCTTTGCCCGGCGGTGGAGCTGTGACGCTCGACTTGATCTATTGGACCGGTACCGCGCTCATCGCCATCTTTGTGCTTGGTGGTTGCAACTCGGCTAACCTGCTCGACGGTCTGGATGGCCTGCTGTCCGGCGTCGTTGCCATCGTGGCCCTCGGTTTGTTAGCCATCAGTCTGCTCATGGCCCTGCGAGTGCTACCGACGGATGCGAACCCCGATGAGGCACTTGGCGGCGCGCGGGTTGTCCTGTGCCTCGCCCTGCTAGGCGCGGTCCTCGGATTCTTGCCGCACAACTTCAATCCCGCCAGCATCTTCCTGGGCGACTGCGGCAGCCTGCTGCTGGGTTATGTCTGCGTCGTAGTTATCCTGATGCTCGGCGAGTACGGACACACACACCTCGTCTTCGCAGGACTCGTGGTGTTTTCCGTTCCAATCATGGATACGACTCTCACGATCATCCGCAGGTGGCTGGCCGGGACGCCGATCTCCGCCGCAGACGATCAACATCTACACCACCAGCTCAAACGGGCGCTGGGAGGTGTCAA
>JAPUKX010000195.1 GCA_027295435.1 Planctomycetota bacterium
GCGATGGGCGATGTCGTTCTGCGACTGGTCTTGGAAGATCGCGGGCTGCTCAAGGCGGCGCAAGAGTACGCCCCCCGGCCGGATGCGTTCGTCATCTCGGCGGGCAAAGACGAAGCCGAAAGGCAGTTTCGACCGCTCGTCACGAGGCTTCGCCGGGAAGGTTTGCACGCTCGCCACAGCTACCGATCCACGCGCAACGTCGGCAAGCTGCTTGGTGAGGCGGCCAAGGCCAGAGCGCGCTTTGCGGTCATTCTCGGTGATGAGCTGAAAGACGGCAACGTCGTCGTCAAGGATCTCGACGCCGGCAAACAGGAGAACGTGAAGCTGGACGATCTGGCGACGATGCTGCGCGAGCGACAGAAACAGTAGCCGCGGGCGAAAGGTCGCGGATTTCGGATACGGCACAACGACCCGGACCTTCCTCGTCCCGACCGGTCGGGACTCGTCAGGTCCGGCTTCAAGACGCAGGAGGATGGCGATGCCGACAACCATCAGACAGTGCTTTGTGACAGCCATTGCGTTGCTGCTTGTTGCTGCCGAGCGCTCTCAACCACCGCCGGCCGTTGACGGCAAGACCATCGTAATGTTCGACGGCTCATCGTGGGATCCTTGGATCGGGCGTGAGGGCCGGCCGATTCTCTTGCGGGATCACGGCGACCCGGTGCGATATCGCAACATCTGGGTGCGGTCGCTTGATTGATGCGGGTGTTGATCGTGACATCAGTTCAGGCGGAGGCCGATGCGGTCGGCTCGATCGATCACTCTAAGGTCATCGTCGGCGGAGTTGGGCGAACCAATGCTGCAGCAGCAACGACCGAGGCGATTATTCGCGACGGCGCATTTGACATGGTGCTCAACACGGGTGTTGCGGGGGCGTTTCCCGGCGGCGGATTGTCGATCGGCGACGTTGTGGTCGCCAGTCGGTGCGTGTATGCGGAGGAAGGCCTGCTCACCCCGTCCGGGTTCACAGACATCTCGGCCTTGGGCCTCGCGCTCGGTGATTTTTCCGGCAATGCGGTGCCGGTCGATAAGTGGGCACTAACGCGTCTATCGCTGCTATTTCGTTGCGGCCCAATCGCGACGGTGGCCACTTGTTCAGGAACTGATGCAGCCGCCCAAGAGGTGGTTCGACGCACCGGTGCGATCGCCGAAGCGATGGAAGGCGCAGCCGTTGTGCATGCCGCGCGCCGCCTCGGCGTGCCGGGGGTGGAGCTGCGAGCGGTCAGCAACACCACGGGGGATCGCGACCGGCAGGCGTGGAATCTTCCGAAAGGCCTCACCGCACTGGGGGAGGCGGTGCCCATGGCGGTGAGCACGCTGCGTGCTGGTTGCGCTACTCGCCGGTGATTTATGCCGTGCCATGATCGGCGACATCGAAACGATCACAATCTTCTGCTCTCTCCGGCCGGTTATCGGTCTGCACCCGATTCAAAGGCGATCTGTTTGGGCGCGGCGTGGATTTGCTCGTTGTTCGCTGGGTCGCTGTCTCAACCCGCCCCTGCATGGGGTCGATGGGACAGGTCGTGGCCGCGCGATCCGCTGCGGCAGACGCAAGCCTCGGAGTCGTGTGATGGGGTTCTCAATGTTCTCGGCCCAGCCTTCGCCGATCGCGATCGACTTCGGGTCGGCATCGGTGAAGTTGCTGCAGATCGGTCCGGGTGAACGGACAACGCTCTTGGCGGCGGCGGGGCTACCGATTCCCGATTCACTTCGCGCTGAGAAGGACGAGAAATTCAAGTTCTTCGAGAAGCAGCTTCCACAGCTGCTCACCAAGGGTAAGTTCAAGGGAAAGCGAACGATCTGCTCCGTCCCCAGCGGGCAGACGTTCATCCAGCACATGCAGATCGCTGGTGCTGACAGCGGCAATCGCGACGATCTCATCAAGGCGCAGCTCCAAGCCCAACTCGGGTTGCCTGCCGACGGCATGGTGCTCCGAACAGTCGCGGTCGCCGACGTCCACGGTGAAGGCCAGGGTCGATCGGAGCTGATTTGCATCGCCGTCGGCCGGGACACGGTCATGCGATACGTCCAGCTTCTGAAGAAATGCAAGCTGGAAACGGTCGGGGTGCAAAGTGGCGTGATCGCGATGGTGCGCGCGTTTGACTACCTGCATTGCCGCCAGGAAGACACCGACCTCACGACGTTATACGTTGACCTCGGCTGGGGATCCACCAAGGTTGCGATCGCCCACGGCAAGCAGATCGTTTTCGCCAGATGCATCCACATGGGTGGTCAACAGCTCGATCGACGGATTGCTGAGAAGCTTCAATGCGATGTCGCAAGTGCCAGGAAGCATCGTCTCTCGGGGCAAGTTCCGTCCGCGGCATCGTTGTCCCGATCGCAGCAGGATGCCGATTCGATCGCACCGACCGAGTCTCTGGCGGTCGCGACGGCGATGACCGACCCGGCAACTGAGGCGCAGACCGACCAAGTATCCTCGCCGGTTGGGGTGGCCCAGGAGCGGCGCGTCGCCGCTACGCCTCCTGAGCTCACTTCCCTGGTGGCGCAGGATGATTCCGAGGCCGGTTTGCATCTCGAAATTTCCTCATCGGCCGATGCGGTCGCCGACGAATTGTCGATGTGCCTGCGCTACCACCAGAGTCTGTTTCGCAACCGTCCGGTGGATCAGATGATCTTCCTCGGGGGAGAAGCGAGGGATGTGAGGCTTTGTCAGCACGTGGCCAGGGCACTGCGCCTGCCAGCGCAGTTGGGTGACCCCATGGCCAGACTGGTCTGCGCAAAATCGCAGCGGACGCCCGGGCTTGACCTTCGCGAGCCGCAGCCGGGCTGGGCGGTGGCCTGCGGTATGTGTACCGCGCCAACAGATCTGTAAGGAGCCATCGGCATGAGCAACACGAGCTTCCTGCCGGAAGATTATCTTGACCAGAAGGCGGATCGCCGCACCAACGTCGTGAGCCTCACGCTCTTCGGCATCGTGATGGTCGCGGTGTTTGCGGCCTTCTTGTTCACCAACCAACAGTGGACGCAGGTGAAGGCCGCCCAGGCATCGATCAACTCTCAATATCAAGAGGCAGCTGCGCAGATCGAAAGGCTCAATGAACTGGAGCGGCAGAAGAACCAGATGCTCAACAAGGCGGAACTGGCCGCGGCGCTGGTCGAGCGCGTGCCGCGCAGCATCCTTCTTGCGGAGTTGATCAATCGCATGCCTCCACGTCTAGGTTTGCTCAAGTTCGATCTACGATCGGAAATGGTCAAGAGTCGCCAAGAGCCGGGGCAAGGACGAAGAACCGGCCGGCTGAAGCGACCCAAACGAGCCAAAACCCGAGCCGAGGCCGCCGAGGAGCAAGAGAAAATCGAGGCACCTCACTACAAGGTTTCGATCTCCATGGTCGGTATAGCTCCCACGGATCTGGAGGTCTCGCGATACATGGGGGAACTCAACGCGTATCCCCTGATCCAGGACGTGATCCTGGACTACTCGGAGGAAAAGACGTTCGACGAGCAAAGCCTGCGTCAGTTCGGAATCCGGATGACGCTCAACCCTGAGATGGACGTCCGTGAGGTGCAGCCACGAATCAAGCCCCGGGGAAGGAATCCGATGAGCGACCAGCTTGAATTCACCTCGCCCGATTCGAAGAACACAGCGTCCGTACGGCCTGGCGGACGGGAGGGAGGCTGACGATGCGCTTTGGAATCCGCGAACTGATCTTCCTTATCGTGCTTCTTGCGGTGCCGGTGGCCTCTTACCTCTATGTGTTTAAGCCGCGCAACGCTGAGATTCGTCAGGCGCACGCTGAGATTGAGATCAAGCAGGCCAAACTAAGGAAGCTCCGCGAGGTGGCCGACAAGATCGACGACCTCGGCCTGGCGATCGAACAGGGCCGTGAGGCCGTTAAAGTCATCGAAGCGAAGCTCCCCTCGCAGCAGGACGTCGAGGTGATTCTTCAGGACATCTGGGAGCTGGCCAAGCTCAGGCGCCTCACGGTGAAGTCTATCAAGAGCGAAAGGCCGGTCCCGGCAGCTTTGTACATGGAGCAGCCGCTAAAGGTAATCATGGAAGGCGAGTTCGACGGGTTCTACGAATTCCTCCTGCAGCTGGAGAAACTACCGAGAATCACCCGCATCCATCGAATGAAGCTGGAACGGCTTGCCGCACCGGGCCGGCCGGATCAAGGCGGCGGCGCCCCCGGCATGATGAAGGCCGAGTTTTCACTCAGCATCTATTTTGAACCTCGATCGAAAACGCCTGGCCACCTAGCGGAGCGATCGCGATGAGCGACAACGACCTCAACAATTCCGATCAGATGGGATATGCCGGCGATACCGGCGGAGATCCGGGAGAGTCGGTTCCAGGGGAGCTTGGCGGTTTCAATGCCGACCCGGGCATGGACGTACTCGCCAAGGAAGGATCAGCAAAGAGGCGGCGTACGGGCGCGCTCGTGCTCATCCTCGTTGTCGGTTTGTCACTTGGCGGTTTGTTCGCCATGCACACCCTGGCCAAGGTGTCTGCTGCGGGCGGCGGCGACACCGATACCGAAGAGACGATTGAGAAATTCCTCCGAACGGTGTCGGGCGATGCTTCATCTAACCCAGGCACGAGCGGCGGTGATCTCGTCACCAAGCACCGCTCGGTCCTGGACGTGATTCATGACGACTACACCAGCCAGCAGGTCGCCCTATCAGATGTGCAGCGCAATCCATTCGTCTTGGTGCAACCTGGGATGACTCCTGGTACGCCGGGCAATACGACGAGTCTGGAAAGGAGACGGGCTGAGATTGAGAATGCCGCCGGTCAACTGCGCCTCAAATCCATCATCATGGGTAGCAATCCTCTGGCCAATGTCAACGGTCGATTCGTTCGATTGGACGAGATGATCGCGGTCCAGAACCAGGGCATCGCGTTTCGAGTGGCGGAGATCACCAGCGACACGATTACGCTCGTTGCCGAGGACACCGACCTCAAACTAACCGTCGAGACCGTCCTGTATCTGAAGCAAGACCGTTAGCCCTGAGAATTGCGGAGACGGTCGGCGAGGAGAAGACCGCGTGAGCAAGTTCGATCTCAATGATCTGCAAGCTGATCTCGACCCGGCGACCCCGGATGCCTCGCCGGAGTCTTCACCCGCGGTGTCACCCAATCCTCCAACCCGGGCGGGCCTCACCGACATTGGCCAGGGCGGGAACTTCCGCACCCAAGCTCCTGCAGGCGATGCCGGCCAGCGACGAAGTCGCGACACGGCGGCGCTGTCCCAGCTTTATACTCCGCAAGACGACACGCCGCGGAGTGATGAAGATCTCGGCGCGCAGCTTCTGGAAGGTGGGATCATCAATGCGGAACAGCTGGCCAATGCCCAGCGTGTGATAAAGCAGACGCCGGGGAAGAACATTGCTCAGGTTCTCAACGAGATGGGTGTTGACGAGGCTGCCACCCAGAAAGTGGTGGCGGACCTGGCCCGCTTGCCGTTCGAGCGCGTGCAAAGCGATGAAACGGGCGCCTATGACGAGAAGGCCCTGTATCGCCTCGGGGCAGAGTTCTGTAAGTCGAATCTAGTGCTCCCGCTTCGACGTGAAGGCACACGAATGGTCGTCGGCACCGCCAGCCCCCACGATGTGTTTCTGCTTGACGATGTCAAACGGAAGCTCGGCGTGACGTCCATCAGGCACGTCCTGGTGACCGGCGAGGACATCCGGAGCGTCGTCGAAACGCTCACCGAGGCCGAGGCGGAAGCCGAATCGTACGATGTCGATGAGATCCTCAGCGATGTGGACGTGGAGGAAGACGACGTCGAGGTTGTTCAAGAGGAGGCTCAGAGCGAGGATCTCGAGGAAGCCGAGTCGTCGCCGGTCGTTCGCCTCGTCAACCACATCATCCAGAGCGCGATGAGAGAGGGCGCATCTGACATTCACATCGAGCCGGGCGAAAAGACGCTGAAGGTTCGGTTCCGCATCGACGGCGTGCTCTTCGACATGATGAATCCGCCAAAGAAAATGCACGCGGCGATCACCTCGCGCCTCAAGATCATGGCCAACCTTGACATCGCCGAGCGCCGGCTTCCCCAGGACGGCCGCATCCGCGTCACGGTCCTCGGCCGCAAGCTCGATCTGCGCGTTTCGACCATCCCGACGCCCAATGGTGAGAAGACCGTGATGCGTATCCTCGACACGCGATCCATCAACGTGCCGCTCGAGGAGCTGGGGTTCGCGGAGGACACGCTGACCATCTGGAAGAATCAGGTCAGCCAACCGCATGGAATCATTCTTGTCACCGGGCCCACGGGGTCTGGAAAGACCACCACGCTCTACGCGTCGATTCAGCAAATGGACACGCGCAAGCTCAACATCTCGACCGTGGAAGACCCGGTGGAATACAACGTGGCCGGGATCACGCAGATTCAAACGCACGAGAAGATCGGCATGACCTTCGCGGCCGCCCTACGGGCACTGCTGCGACAGGACCCCGATGTGATCATGGTGGGTGAAATCCGGGATATGGAGACCGCCACGATCGCGATTCAGGCTGCGCTGACCGGCCACCTGGTGCTTTCCACGCTGCACACCAACGACGCCCCCGCATCGATCACGCGACTGATCAACATTGGCATCGAGCCGTTCCTGGTAGCGGCGGCGGTTAATTCCGTGCTGGCGCAGCGATTGGTGCGCCGTATCTGCAAGCACTGCACCGAAGAGGGCCCCGTCAAGCCCGAGATCGCTGAATTTCTGGAGTTGCATGGCATCTCCGCCTCAAAGACCGTCACCGGCAAGGGATGCCAGCGCTGCCGTCAGACCGGCTACAGCGGACGACTCGGCCTATACGAGTTGCTGTTGTTGGACGACTTCATTCGCGACGCCATCGCGCGTAACCCCAACGTGATTGAGTTTCGCCGAATCTGCTCTGAGCGCGGGATGGTGACCCTCCGCGAGGATGGGTTCAAGAAGGTCGCCGATGGCCAGTCCACGGTCGAAGAGATCCTGCGCGTCACCGAATCAACGATCTAGCGGAGGCTGAAGGATCGAAGCCGGTTGAGGCTTCGCGACGGCCACGCTCGTTTGACTTCACGGCCAGAACGCCGCGACGGTCAACACCACCCAAACCGCCATGGCAAGGCCCAGCTTGCTCATCGTGCCGATGACGCGACCGATCGTGGCGCCGATCGCAGGCTTGATCGACCCGGTGATTGTTGACCGCTCGGCGCTGAGCTCGCCAACGACTGCGCCGATGAACGTTCCCAGCACCGCTCCGACCAGGGGACCGAAGATGGGGATGAAGAAGAGCATCGGCATGAAGACGAACACGCCGACAATTCCGCCGATCAGCGCCCCGATCATGCCCCGCCGGCTGCTGCCGCCTTTCTTCGCCCCCAGCGCCCCAGCGACGAACTCCACGATCTCCCCGATCACCGCCAGAAGCACGCACGCCCCGAGCACCCACCATCCGAACGTCTGCTGATCGTCCAGCGGCAAATAGAACCGATCGCAATACTCGATGATCCCCGCCAAGGCGAGCATGATCCACACGCCGGGCAGTTGGAAGATCACCAGCACGATGCAGACCGCCCCGAGCAGCAAGAACATCGCAGCGACCACGTAGAGCAACCAGTCCATATACCGGTATGTTCGGCGTTTTCTCGCAGGACTTCCACATTGAGCCGGCCGGGCCCCCGCTTCACCAGCCGATCAACCAAAGAGCTGTGGACTTAGCGATCCACAACCATGATTTCCTCGAGCGGTTTGCGCTGCAGATCGGGGACAACACATCCGGCGGCCGGGTATCCGACCGGTATGAGCAGATACGGCCGTTCGTACGCTGGGCGCTTGAGAGTCCTGGCCAGAAACTTCATCGGGCTGGGCGTGTGGGTGAGTGTGGCGAGACCGGCGAGATGCGCTGCCGCCAGCAGCATCCCCACGGCGATGCCCACGGACTCGTTGACGTAGTAAACCTGATCCGATCCGCTGTCCGGGCTGTCGTCCCTCATCAACTTGAACACAACGATCAACCACGGCGCGGCTTCGAGAAACGGTTTGTCTTCATCGGTGCCGATTGCCCGCAGATCACGTAGCCAGGCCTCGTTGGCCCGACGGTAGTAGAACTCGCGTTCCTCGGCCTCAGCCGCGACGCGGATCTCCCTCTTGAGCGCCGGATCCTGCACCGCCACGAACCGCCACGGCTGCTTGTTCGCCCCGCTGGGCGCGGTGCCGGCAGCCGCAATGATGTTCTCGATCGTTTCGCGACTCACCGGTCGATCTGAGAACGTACGGACAGAGCGGCGCAAGCTCAGAATCTCGTAGAACCGTCGAGCCGCTTCCTCCGAAGATGTATCGGGTTCGTATGGTTTGTACGCAATGAATCGGGACCTGCTCATGCTTGGTAGGCCTCCCTATCTGACAAGACCTGCGAATGGCCGCTCGACAAAGGGGGAGAGAGGGGGTCATTCTCGTTCTTTTCAGAAGACGAGATTGTCCCCTTCATGGTCCCAGGGCTGCGCATTCAGCGGACGAAGCGAAGTCTTGCGAAATCGGGTATCACGCCCCGACCGCCCTCGGTGACCGGGTACGGTGCCGGGAAATACACAACCCACGCTTTTCCCAGCAGCAGCTTCCGATTGACCACAAACGGGCTGGGGTCGATCTGCGTAGCGACCAATGGGTGTGGGCTGCCCCAGAGCCGTGAGTCGGAGGAAGCCGGACTGTTGTCACCAAGCATGTAGAAATGGTCCGGCCCGAGGATAGCAAGGTTGTCCGGGTGCGTGCCGAATGCAGGTCCGCGAATCTGAGGATCGTTCTTTTGTTTCGTCGGGTCAAGCCTCTCCGGACGGTAGTACAAATCACGATCTACCTGGACGCGGTGCAAAGTGACCGGCGAGCCCCGGAAATCCCAGCGCAGCAATGGCGCCGTCGGCATGATGGTTGGCAACTTCCCTACCACGGTCTCGTAGGCTCGGCCATAGGCGAGTTCCAGGCGCCGCCTCGGCGGCCAGGAATATTCGCAATAGGCAACACGATTGCCATCGACATAGATGGCCATCGATTGATCAACGTGCCAGAACTCAATATTGAAGACTTGGCCGGGCTTCGGCGCGACGATCAGCCCGCTGTCCTGTTCCCATTCACCGGACTCGTCAACCGGCCGCATTCGCACGACGGCCTCGTACATTGCTTCGTCATACGGCGTCAGGACGAATTGGAAGAGATGGCCTCGGGTTTCGAGCTCCAGTGTCGTTTCCAGCCCAGCTTGATCGGGCAAGATGGCTGCGGTGACGCGCAGATCGCTCACGGGATAGAGCCTCGAGCCGCGAAATGACTGCATGTTGTACGGCACCCAATCGTCCAGCGCGATCTGCTGGAGGCTCCACTGCAGGGTCGAGGGCTCAGCCGTATCGCATCGATAGCGTCTACTGTTGGTTGTCCTCCAATTCTCACCGAACCAGGGCGCCGCGTAGCGGCCTGGAAGCCGCTCGGGATGGATCGGGATGTAGTCGCTGTGGTGTACCGGCTGCCAGGCAGCCCTCTGAAGGTGCAGAGGCTTGCGCTTGATCTCGTAGGCGTCGAAGTTGTCCGGATCGTCGGCCGATCCCACGAAGAGATCACCATCCACCAGCCAGATTGCCTCGTTGGGCAGGCCGATCAGCCGCTTGATGTAGTTCTCCGCATCGCCGTCCGGGTCGGTCGGGTTCTTGAACACCACCACGTCGAATCGCTGTGGTTCAGCGAACGGGTACAAGCACTTGAGCACCAGAATGCGGTCGCCCATTCTTGGCCGGTGAGCACTGATGTTGATGCTATCGAGCGGATGGTTCCTCCCGAGCATTGGATCGTAACCGGCCCGTATGCTCCGCCTTCCTCTTCTTGTATCAATGGGATAGGTCACCCCAGTCTGGTCGGAATGCAGCAGCAGGTGTCGGCCCATGAGGGTTGGAGCCATCGAGCCGGTCGGAATGACGAAGCCCTCGGTGACGAATCCACGGAAGGTCATCGCCAGCACGAACGCAACGATCAGCGACTGAACGGTCTCCACTGCCGACCCCTGGTGCAGATGTTCTGTGGAGAGCCGTGTATCTGACATCACTTGATGGTACGAGAATCCTGCTTGCCGGGGTGGGTTGATACGGCCAAGCATGAACCGGCAGGAGGCGTCTGGTCGCATGCCTGCAAGCGGACCCCATGCTCGCGGTGGATGTGGCTGGCGCTACGGCGTGCCGG
>JAPUKX010000196.1 GCA_027295435.1 Planctomycetota bacterium
GACGAACCAATGGCGGTTGTAGATCGATTCGCCCTGGGTGTGGACCTCGGCCGTGTAGTGGGGTGCAGCTGGCGATGTAGGTGTGAAGAACATGCCGGTGTACGGCTCGATACAGCTGTATTCGATGACCACCTCGCGCGGCTCACCGGGCGGCAGCGGCGGGTCGAACCGCAGGGTCAATGTCTCATCATCCTGGTAGTGTTCGATCGCTTCGCCTTCCAGCGTGACCGTAGCGATGTCCAGCCCCACGGCATTGAGGGTGATGGCCGAGACCGCTTCGGCGATGGGCACGAACCGCAGAGTCTCCGTGGCCGTGAATCGCGCCTCATCCAGATCGTCGAAGCGCATCATCAGCGTCATGTGGAGGTAGTCCACGACACGATCCGGCGGGTAGTGACGCAGGTCGCGGCCCGTTTCTTCATCGAATGCCTCGGCCCACCAGGCGGCCCGTTGGAGCTTGCCCGCCAGACAGCTCTCGGACGTGCTGAACCAGGCCGGCTCATCATCGCCATCGGCATGCAAACCCGGTGATCCCGCAGCTACCAGCAGGATCACAGGAATCAGAAATCGCCCGTCATGTCGCGTGGCCAGTTGCATAGTGTGGGTTACTCCTTCCTCGCGGGGGCTGCTGATGTGTCTCAGCCGGCCAGGTTCATACCTAGCGGAACCGTGCACGGTCACAGCGCCGCCGTATGAATACAGAATAGGGAGCCTGCCCCAACACAGGCGCCGCGGGCGGGTTCTTGCCGAAGCCCTCAGGCGCGGTATAGTAAGCAATGCCCGACTCGCCAGCCCCCCCTTGGGATGACCCGGCCGATCCCGGCTTTCTGCAGCAATTTGGCCGGTCGCACGAAACGACCGAGTTCTATTCGCCAGTCCCCGATGGCTACCAGCGGGGTCGGCACAAGTACGTGGTCGTGCTGGGCACGGTTATGTCCGGGCTGGGCAAGGGCATATTCAGCTCGTCCCTGGCCAAGCTGCTCAAAGACAAGGGCCTGTCGGTCGCCCCCATCAAGATGGAGGGCTATCTCAACATCGATTCCGGGACGCTCAACCCCTACCGGCACGGCGAGGTGTTTGTCCTGGACGACGGCACCGAATGCGACATGGACCTGGGCACCTATGAGCGGATGCTCAATCAGAACCTCGCAAGGGCCAGTTTCGTCACCTCCGGACAGGTCTACGCCCAGATCCTGGAGCTCGAGCGCAAAGGCGGCTTCCTGGGGCGCGATGTCCAGATGATCCCGCACGTGACCGGGCAGGTGAAGCTGCATCTGCGCGAGCTGGCGATGAATGGCGCACCCGACGGCGGGCCGGCGGACGTGGTGTTCGTCGAGATCGGCGGGACCGTCGGCGACTATGAAAACGGCTTCTACATCGAAGCGCTCCGCGAGCTGGCCTTCGAAGAAGGCCCGCAATCAACCTGTTTCGTCGCGCTGACCTATGTCATCGAACCGGTGATCCTCGGCGAGCAGAAGTCCAAGGCCGCACAGCTCGGCATCAAGCGCCTCATGGAAGCGGGCATTCAGCCGCACATCCTTGCCTGCCGGGCCCACCATCCCGTCACAAAGCCAGTCATGCAGAAGATCGCGATGTACTCCAATGTCCCCATGAATCGTGTCTTCTCACTCCATGATCGAGCGTCGATCTACACAGTCCCCGAAGCGATGCGGGCTGAGGGACTCGATCGCGAGGTCCTTTCCATCCTTGATCTTCACGATCGTGTCGATTCCGTTCACGAGGACCAGGCCAGGCATCGCTGGGCCCAATTCACTACCAAGATCCGCGCGCCGCGCAAGCACAAGATCACCATCGGGATTACCGGCAAATACACGTCGGTCCGCGATGCCTACGCCTCGATCGACCGGGCCATCGAGCACGCCTCCACGCACTTGTCCGCTGACGTTGATGTGCGGTGGTTCGATACGTCGGAGATCAACGCGTCAAATGTCGCCGGGCAACTCGGAGGCGGCAGGGTCCAGGGCGTTATTGTTCCCGGCGGGTTCGGCGAACGTGGGGTGGAGGGCAAGATCGCCTGTGTGGAGTTTGTGCGCACGCACCGCATCCCCTACTTGGGCATCTGCCTGGGGTTCCAGGTGGCGGTGATCGATTATGCCCGCCATGTGTTGCACCTTGAAGGGGCCAACACGACCGAGTTGGACGCGGCGTGCGCCCATCCTGTGATCGCTGAGCTGCCTGAGCAGAAGAGAATAGAAGGGCTCGGCGGCACAATGCGGCTCGGGGGCCAGGAGGTGTTGCTCGAGCACGATTCCCTGGCGTGGTTCCTGTTTCGGCCTGACGAGTCGGGAATGATCCGCCAGCGCTTCCGCCATCGCTACGAGGTCGAGCCGGCCTATATCGACCGGCTCAGCGCCGCTGGGCTGCGGTTCTCCGGCCGGCACCCCGGGCATCCCATCATGCAGGTGCTCGAGCTTGACCAGAGAACACACCCATATTTCGTTGCGGCTCAATTCCACCCGGAGCTGGTGAGCAGACCGCTCCAACCGCAGCCGATGTTCATGGGTCTGGTTGCTGCCGCGATCGCATTCGCTAACCCGGAGG
>JAPUKX010000197.1 GCA_027295435.1 Planctomycetota bacterium
CGCAATGATCGACGATGGTCTCAAGTGCCCGCTCGGTTCCGAGGAACCCCACAACCAGCATCGCGTTGACCGCTGTGAGAGGGTTGTCGCCGCTGATGATCTCCTGAAGTTGAGGCAGGGCGGCCTGCCCGTATTCGTAGCGGAATACGTCGCGCACGCGCGGGGGGGCCCGGAGCGGCTCGACGAGATGCCGCCGGACCTTGGCCACATCGTCCTGGCCGGATGAGGCGAGCTGATCGCACCAGTGGCCGGCATACTCACGGATGTTGCTTCGCTGTTGCGGGGTCAGGTTGGCCGCGCCGGGCAGCCCGCTGCCGATCGCTGGGGGGCCGCCCCAGGCGAGCGAGGCAATCCCGACCGCAAGAAACATGAGCAGCGTACAGAAGATAGCCCAACGGCTACGCATTGCTGCCTTGGCCCTCCAACTCGAGTGGGAAGCCGGATTTGCCGAACCTCGCCAGTCTACGACCGTAGCAGCGGGGGTCGATAGTGTCAACGATCTGCTCAAGACGATGCCGGTCCACGTCGATGCCGTTACTGGTTGATTGGCGGTTCGCTGAGGATGGCCGCCGAGCCTTCATTGCCGGCCGCCCCCACGTGAGTCCTTACCCCACCGTAGCGGCCTTGATCTGTACTATACGACACGTCCGCCCCTTCCGGTTTCGCGATTTCGCGGGGGCTGTCACCGGACGCCGGGAGCGTCGCGCAGGGGGCCTTGTACGCCCCTACCAGAGCATGGCTGGACTGGTGGTCGCCCTGTTCGCGGCACCCACATCATTATGGGCCGGTGAAGTGACGCCACAGCATCGGCTGGCGGGGCAATTCCTCCGTGCCGCCGCGGCAGTGATCGAAGCGGAGCCGCTGACGGTCCAAGCCCTCGACGGTGCCGCATTACTTGGCCGACACGCGGCCCAGCTTGACCCGGAAAACCCTGAGGTCTGGCGAACCGTGCTGGAAATCGCCACGCTGGCCGAGCGCAGCGACCTGAAGAGCGCGGCCCTGATTCGCCTGGTCGGTCTTGATTCACGCGACGATGTGATTCGCCTCCAGTATATCAACGAGGCCATCGAAAACACTCATACCATCGAGGAGCGGATCGAGGGATACGAAAGCCTGCTTTCGCCAGATTCCCGACAGATGCTTGGTCCGATCGTGGCATCACGACTGGCAGCCGATTTCGCGCTGCTTCTGCAACGCCGGGGCGATGTTGAAGGGTTCGGCCGATGGATCGCTGAATCCGTTGCGCTGGATCCGTCCAATCGGTCCGCCGTCGCCATAGCCACAGGGTTCTTCCGCATGAACGTGGCGGACCCACTCGCCGAGGCCGAGCTGCTGACGAGCATGGTGCTGGCTGACCCCACCGACGTGAATACCCAGGCTGTGCTGGGTGAGCTGCTGTTGGAGCACGGGGCGTATGTTGGGGCCGTTCGCCTCTATGACCTGGCCATGCGAACCCATGCTGCATGGGGTCGGCCGCCCCCCAGCGGTCTGGTCGCCGACCGCACAGTGGCACAGTGGGGTCGCGGTGAAGCCGCCGAAGCGTTGGTGATCATTCGTGAGCGCCAACGGCAGGTTGACGATGTGTATCGCTTCAGGCTCAAGCAGGAGAACCCGCAGCTCACTCCCCTGGATCTGGCCAGGCGCCATGCACCGCTGACGAGCACTCTGGCCACGGTCCGAGCGGCGATACATAACCGGCTCGGGGACGAGCAGGCCGGCCCGACGTTGCGAACTGCGATCGCCGCGTACGAGTCCGAGTTCGCTGCTCTTGCGGCCCGGCTAGACTCAGACCCGGACGAGCTGGCGCAGCGCTACCTCGAAGCGGCCTGGGTCGCGCTGTGGCTGGGTGAGGACACCAGCGGCGCCAGCACCTTTCTTGATTCGGCCGAACAGGCCTGTGCCGAGGGCGGGTTGAGCGAATCGGCCCGGACTAGGTTCGACGGCTGGATCGCCCTGCGTCAGGGTGCCCTGGAATCAGCAGTCGAGCGGCTTGAGCCGCTTGCGAATAGTGATCCGACCGCCAGGCTCGGCCTGGCACTGGCCAAGCTACAGCAAGGCCGACACCGGGACGCGGCTCGGGGACTGCTGGCCGTGGCTCGCAGCCAGCCAGGCACCCTCATGGGCGTCTGGGCAGCCGATGTGCTCGCTGAGCTGCTCGACCAGCGCATCCCAACGACTGAGCAGGCCGCCCAACTGGAGCAACTCATCCGCACCATCCCCCGGGTGGTCGATCGGTTCCCCGATGAGCCGACCCTGGCCGTGAGCGTGCGAGTGATCTCCACCAAGACCACATTTGACCCCTACGAACCGATCATCGTCAACCTGGAGATCACGAACCACGCCCCGTTTCCGTTGGCGATTGACAGTGGTGGGCCGATCCGCCCGTTGATCGCCTTGCTTCCGACGGCGCAAATCAGTCGTGCGCCAAAAATAAGCGCGCTTCCTCCGATGATCGTTGACATCGGCCGCAGGCTGCGGCTGGAACCACACGAGCGGATGGTTGTGCCCGTCAATCTTCGCCGTAGCGTCCTCAATCAGGTCCTCAACAGCCTGGCCTTACGGGGAGCAACGTTGAAGGTCAAAGCGGTCATCAACTTTACGCTGACGTCGTCGGGCGTGATTCGTCCCGGCATCCTGGGCAGTGAATACACCTCGCAGCCGATTCGAGTGGATGGCGCGCGGGTGACCTCGGGTTGGCTTACCGAGTCGATCGCGGCCATCCTTGAGCCGGACTCGCCTGAGGATCTCCAAACCATCGGTCTTCTGAGCCACGTGGTTGCCGGTCAGGCCCAGGAGATACCGGATGAGCTGCGCCACCAGATGACCGCCGCCGCTGCAGCCCTGGCGGAAGCGTACCCGAAGCTGGATGCCGCATCGCAAGCCTGGCTTGTGGCTGTGATGCGCCGCGCCGAGGAGCTCGAGCCCTTGCTTGCCATGGCCAGAAAGAGCGAAGATCGACTCGTGCGGATCGCCTACCTGCTGTATGGTCTGACCGGCCTGGATGATCCAATGCTCGATGCCGCCAAGCGAGGCAGCGATCCGGACGTTCGCCGAGTGGCCGAACTCATGGAGTCGGGGCTCACTCGCGAAGCGACCCGGCCGGATCAGTGAACATGGCCGACGATCCGTCGCCATCGATATCGCCGGGATCGCGTGTACCTCGACCACGACTGCTTCGGTGGGCGGGCGTTGTCATCGCCGCGGCGCTGCTGGCGGCGGCGGTCGTCGTCGTTGTCCGGCAGCATGATGCGATCGGCCGGGCACTGGACGCCATGCGACAGCCAGCCGCATCGCATCTTGGCCTTCTTCTTGGTTCGGTGCTGGCGAACCTCCTGCTCACGGGGCTGCTTTTCAACGTGCTGATCTCGCGCTACGGCAAGGTCGGCCGGGTGGAGATGCAGGCTCTGATCGCCGCCGCCACCCTGCTGAACTTCCTGCCGCTTCGCCCCGGCCTGTTTGGCCGCATCGCCTATCACCGGACATTCAACGCGATCCCAGCGGCGGCCTCGGTGAAAACCGTGGTACAGGCCATGATCCTCAGCGTGGTGGTGGCGGGCTACCTTGCCACGGCCCTGGCAGTTTCGTCACAGCTCGGGGCGCCGCTTTGGGCGGCGGTGGTCCTGCCGATCCCCCTGCTGGCGGCGGGGATCCTTCGCCCCGGCACCCGAATCTGGGTGGCCGCAGGGCTCCTTCGATACCTGGAAGTGATGGTGTGGGCGGTGCGATACCACGCAGCCTTCGCCCTCATCGGTGCTCCGATCGCCGCTGAAAGTGCGCTGGCCTTGGCGTGTCTGAGCATGATCACGATGCTGGTCCCGTTCTTCGGCAACGGCCTGGGCCTGCGGGAGTGGGCCATCGGCCTGGCCACACCGATCCTCGTCGGCGGCGACGCCATCATCGCCCTGGGGATCACCGCCGACCTGCTCAACCGCGCCGCGGAAGTGCTTGTTGTGCTGACCCTCGGCCTGACCGGCATGGGGTATCTGATAAGGCGGCAACGAAGTTAGCGGAGCGTTGTTACCCCCGCGGCTATAAGGTCCACTGTCGCATTTCCAGGGCTTCACGCCGCAGGGAATAATGTCTTGGCCCTCACGTCCTTCACGTTACAGGGCGTCCGTCGATCAATCAGCTGCCGAATCAATCCCCAAATCACCAGCGGTGAATAGCGCCTCGAATGCGTAACCGGCGGCTTCGATGTTTGCACCTGCGCCTTCCTGGCGGTCGATCGTGGCGATGATCCGAAGGACCTCAGCCCCGGCGGTGGTGAGGACTTTCGCGGCTTCGATCGCCTGTCCGCCGGTGGTGGCGACGTCCTCGACAATGACAACTTTGTCGTGTGGTTCAAGCGCCCCTTCGATCTGCTTGGCGGTGCCATGATCTTTTCTCGTGCTGCGCACGAACACGCAGGGCAAGCCGCAGGCAAGTGAGACGGCCGTCACCAGCGGGATGCCGCCGAGCTCCGCTCCGGCCAGGCGGGTTGTCTCCTTCGGCAGGCGTTCGGCGACCATCTTGGCCAGCTCGGCCAGGATGTCCGGCTGACTGAGGAACAGATACTTGTCGATGTAATAGGTGCTCGCTCGGCCGCTGCGCAGCGTGAATGTCCCGCGGAGCACGGCTATCTCCGCGATTCGCCTGGCGAGCTCCTCTGGGGTCATCACCCAGATGATAGCAACGATGCGATCATGCGACCCAAGGACACAAGCCCCAAGCGGACCGGGCTCTTACCGCTTCTCCCGGACGTCGCCCTCGCTCATGGCGGCTCATGGTTGATGGCTTGTGCTCAGTTTCCTGCATACGACCCGCTCGTGGAGCAGGTATAGTATTTGTGCTATGGCCAGGCACTGCTCTCGCCACGGATTCACGATGCTCGAACTGCTCGTCTCGCTGGCGGTGGCGAGCATGCTGCTGGCGGTTCTGCTGCCGACACTGTCGTCGGGAAGAGTGTTGAGCCGTCGAGCGATATGTGCGGGCAACCAACGGTTCATCGGTCAGGCGTGGGAAGCGTATTTGCAAAGCAACAATGCGCGGTTCCCGGCACTCTACGTTCAGCCGGCCTGGCATTACGGCGGGGTGCGTTTCTCATCCGTCGATGGCGACGCCTTCCTGGACTACGATCGACCGCTGAACCGCTTTCTGCCGGACCGCCGCCTTGACGTGCCGCGCGAAAATGTCTTTCGTTGCCCGGCTGACCGCGGCATCACCGACGAGGATGGCATGATCGGCACCGGTCAACGTTCCGCCTATCGAGCCTTCGGCACCAGCTACCGGGCCAATGCCGCTTTGTTCAATGCTCAGCCGGATCAGAATGAATCGGGGCAGGTGCAGTATGGGCTGGGGCGCGATGAGATTACCACCGCCCCCTCGCGGCTGGTGGTGATGGGTGACCCGGTGTGGTACGAAGTGAGCCGGAGCACCGGCCGCAGCGCCAATTGGCACGGTCCGCCCCACGCTGGCAATTTGCTCTTCCTGGACGGCTCGGTTCGATTCGTGACCATCGAGCCACGTGGGGCGGTTGGCCCGGTCGTGTTCGATCCCGTCGCTCCCGATCTGGCCTTTCCGATGCGCAAGCATTGACGCGGCAGCGAGCCGGAAGCGCGACAGGCTAGCCACGGCCGAGCTTCTGGGTGAGCTTCTCCTTTGCGGCCTTCGCATCGGCTTGGCCGCGGCTGACCTTCATCACCTGCCCGACCAGTCGACCGATGGCGGCGGCTTTACCGCTTCGGAAATCGTCCGCGGCCTGGGGCTGCGCTTCGATCGCTGCCTCACACCAACGATCCAGCTGACCCTCATCGCGCACCTGAAGCAGACCGTGTTGCTCGGCGACGGCCTGGGCATTGTCATCACTGTCGCACAGCAATCCGAACAGTTCATCAGCCGCGGTGGAGCCGATCGCTTCCTGGTCGCGCAGCTCGATGATCTGAGCGACTTGCCCGGGGCTGATGCCCAGCTCGTGCACGCCGCAGCCGCGCTCGTTGGCCCGCTTGGCCCCGGCGTTGAGCAGCAACTTCGCACATGCTGAGCCGACCTGGGCTTGCGACCCCCGGCCCGCCACGCACGCATCGACGCACTGCTCGTAGAACATGCACGGATCGCGGTCATCGGTCAACGCCAAGGCATCCTTGGCTGAGAGCTTGTATTGCTCTTGGTACCGCCTCCGCCTTTGCATGGGCAGCTCGGGAATCCGCGCCGCAACGTTCTGCCGCCATTCATCGCTCACGACGACGGGGATCAGGTCGGGGTCGGGGAAATACCGATAGTCGTCGGCCTCTTCCTTCTCGCGCTGCAAGACGGTGATGAGCCTGGCATCATCCCAGCCACGCGTGCTCTTGAGGCCGGTCGCCTGTACCACGCCCTCTTCGGCCCATGCTTCGACCTGACGCTTGTGCTCATGCTCGATCGCGCCGCGAAGGGCTCGGAATGAGTTGAGGTTCTTGATCTCGACGATCGGCGTGGCGAATTCGTTCCCGTCGTCCGTGCGGATGATCACGTTCACGTTTGGCTCGAAGCGCATGTGGCCGCGCTGCATGATCCCCTCGCTCACACCGAGGAACCGGCAGAGGTTCCGCAGCTCCTTGCCGAACGTCACCGCGTCCTGGGCTGATTCCAGGTCCGGATGGGTGACGATCTCCAGTAATGGGGTGCCCGCTCGATTCAGATCCACCAGCGAGCCGTTGTAGGGCTTGCCGCCGGGCAGTTCGTGCCCGAGCTTGCCGGTGTCCTCCTCCAGATGCGCCCGGATGATTCCGATGCGCTTCGTTGTGCCATCGGCCCCCGGAATGTGCAGCTCGCCGTCGCAGCACAACGGCAGGTCGTATTGACTGATCTGGTATCCCTTGGGCAGATCGGGATAGAAATAATTCTTGCGGTCCCACTTGCTGACCCGAGCGATGGTGCAGCCCAACGCGATCCCCACCATCATCGCCATCTCGACCGCCTGCTTGTTCATCACCGGCAGCACCCCCGGCAGCGCCGCCACCATAGGATCGACCAGACTGTTGGGCGCAGCGTCGTAGTGGTCCGGGTGGGCCAGGTTGGCCGACCGGCTGAACATCTTGGACTTCGTCGCCAGCTCGACGTGGATTTCCATGCCGATCTTCAGCCGTGTAGTGACGATGCTCGCCGAAGTGGTCATGCCCGCATGATAGCGAGCCGCCCTCCCTTAGCCCCCGGCTCTGCCGGGGGGGATCGTTCTCGGTTGGAGTGGTCCGGTGAAGGCCACTCGCGCACAAGCGTGGCTGGTTACCCAGCGCCTCGGCTGCGCGCGCACAACCTGGGCGAGCGCGATTGCCCAAAGCATGATCCTCATTGGTGAGCTGCTATTCGTGATTGACCCGTATTTGCGCGCGCCGTCGCGACCGCGCGGCCTCCGATGCGCGCACCTGGGCGACCGCGCGCGCCATAACTTTGCTTATCCGGGGCTCATCTCGGCTCAACTTTGCTTAACCGAGCGTTCCCGACCCCTATCGAGCCGTAACTTCAGCTAACTCGTGCCCGCCGGCGCGCCCGCAACCC
>JAPUKX010000198.1 GCA_027295435.1 Planctomycetota bacterium
CGTTGGCGTCCTGGAGTGTCGTCGTGAGCGGATATGCGTTGGCGGCGGCGAACGCGGTCATGGTGTTGGGCGCGAGCGCGACGATGCTCGTATCCGGGGGCGGTTGGGCCGGCGGATTGTCCTGGGGTGACCGGCCGTGAGCCGAGGTCTCCGGAACCATCAGTTGCGTGGCGAGCACACAGGTCAACAGGCCGTGTCGCATCGATACTCTCCCGATGGGGTCGTGCCGTCTGTGGCCGGTCGTGATCCGCACGAGTTTGGTGCAACGGCCGGCGTTCACGTTGGATCGGCAGGGCTTCGCCGGTCCATCAGAAGAAATGTCAGGAAGCCCTTTTCGGCCAGTGGGCGTTCTGGGCGACTTGGCGGTCAATGACGGGCCTTGGTGGGCGCGTCAGGACGACTTGGCGGCGCGGATGGCGAGGTTGTAGTTGCGGTAGGCCGGCTCTTCGGTGACTTCGCGCACGATATGCGCGGCCAGCCAATGCGGGATCGTGACTTTGGCGTCGGGCGAGGGCAGCTCGACTTCGGCCAGGACCAGGTCCAATTCGTCGAACTCGTCGATCTCCCAGACCAGCGGCGCCGCGGTGATGAGGTATCGCGTCTTGCGCAGTCGCCGGCCGGCCGTGCGAGGCCAGCCTTGCTCGAACTGTTTGAGCGTGATGGCGCGCTGCAGCTCCCGGCGGACGAGCCCTTCGCCGTGCTTGATCGTGTGCGAACAATCGACCGAGCCGTCCGCATGAGTCGTTCGGCGCAGCCGGCCCTCGGTGAGCTCGGAGCCGGTTGCATTGAGGTCGGCGGTGTGCTCGTCGGGCGGCAGGTATCCCTGTTCGATGCGATGGACGACGGCGCCTTTGGGGATCGCCGGCAGTTGAGCGAGCAGATAGGCCCGCTCGATTTCCAGCTGCGCCTGGCTCGCATCACCCTGCGGATTGAAGGAATCGGACACGGTTGCGGCTCCGTTGTCTTGGGGCGGTTGCGCCTCAAGTGTAGCGATCATGCGACGCGCGCCCGTCAGTAAGCGGCCGAGGTGCGTCCGCTCGCGTACGGCGAGGGGCTCGCCACGGACGCTCCACCTGCTCAACAAGCGCTCTAGGCCTTCCCGTTCAGGGCGCACAGAGCCGCGTCGGCTAGATCGCGCAGCCGTTGGTGCATCTGCGCGTCGTCGAGAAGAGATTGCAAGGCCCGTTGCAGGGCGGCGTCGGATTGACGGCTCACGCGGCGGTGGTAGCGGACCAGGGCCGCGGCAATAGCGGCGGCATACAGCCGGGCGCCCACCCGCCGGTCCGCCGATGTCTCGCCGATGATACGCATCGCCTTGTACACGCTCTTGGCCTGTTGCAGATGCTCAAGTGGAACATCGGCATCGGTCAACAGAGCCACCGCGGACCGATGGGAGGGATCGATGTCTCTGGCCAGCCAATCTGCGGTGGCCATGGCCGGATCGACCGGCGCTTCCAGGGCTGAGCGAAACGCCTCTTTCAATTGACCGTCCATGGTTGTGCTCATGACGGCTGCTCCAGATCTCGTAGCAATTGATGCAGTTCGTCGTCGATCTCGGTGGGGCTGCTTAGGGTTTGGCCGACTTCAAAATACACCGCGGCGACGAAGCGACGCTTGACGGTGACCATCATGTTCCTAGCCTGTGATGTATCCTTGAGGCCGAGGCGCCCCACTAACTCCGCATAGTCGGTGGGAGGCTCGCCCAGAAGCAGGGGGCGAGCGACGCGATGCTCGAAGACCGTCCAATGGGCGTCAAGGCCATCGGCCAGGCACTTGGCTCCAACGGTGTCCAGCACGCGCCTGATCAAGGTGGCGGTCCACTGATAACAAAAGGCCTGGTCCGGTGTGCGATGCGAGGGCGTCGGCGGAAGGTTCGCGACGATCAGTTGTGAGTCGGTCAGTTTCAGCGGCTTCTGCCGCCGCTCACTGCGCAGCATGCGCCGCTCGCGGCGGTGTTGTTGGCGCAGATAGTTCTTTATGGCGGTCAGCAGCAGGGTGCGGAATCGCCCGCGATGCGGATCGGCGCCGGCGCAGAGGCGGCGAGAGATGATGATGTCGCAGACGAACCCTTGGGTGAGGTCGGCCGATTCGTGGACGTCGCGGCCGGTTGAGCGGATGTAGGCGTACACGGCCGGCCAGTACCGCCGCAGGAGCCGCTCCATGGCGTCGTCGGCGGCGTGCCGGTCGCTATGGCCGGCCTCGACGATCAGGGACCAATCAGTGTGCGATGAGCCGGCTTCGACCAGTTGCACGCGGGACCTCCCAAATGGCGGGACCTGGCGCGGTCTGAGGCCATGGCCCCGCATAAGTATCTATGCCGCCCCCGGAGCAATCCTGCGCGCCGATACCCAAAAAAGGTGAAAAAAGTCGTCGGGGACGGGCGGCAGGGCCCCAGGGCATCAGGAATCCACATTGATCGGGACCTGGTCAGCGATCTCGAGCCCGAAGCCGGCCAATCCTCGAAGGGTCTTGGGGTGGTTGGTAAGGATGCGCAGCCGGCACAACCCCAGATCGCGAAGGATCTGGCTGCCGATGCCGAGGTCCCGCCGGTCCATCGGGTGGGTCTTTGCGGCGATGCCGTCGCAGCGCGTCAGGTCCGGCGCGTTGGGGTCATCGAGGGCCGGTCGCTTGATTCGTTGTAGCCGGCCGCGCAGATCATCACCGACGCCTTCGGGGCGCAGATAGATGAGCGCTCCTCGGCCGGCCTCGTGGATCATCCGTAGCGAGGCTCGAAGCTCCCGACCGGTCGGCCTGGTTGCTTCATCGAAGATGTCGCCCAGCAGATCACGGCGGTGCATACGCACCAGGACCGGGTCATCGATCTGGCGAGCCCGGCCGGTGTCGTCCAGATCGCCGATCCCACCGACTGTCAACGCCAGATGCGGCAGAGGATCGATTGTGCTCTGGTAGGCGATGAGGTTGAACCGGCCGTAGGGGGTGTCGATGGGGGCGCCCTTGACCGGCTCGATGCGCTCGATGAGCCGCTCGCGGGCCAGGCGATACTCGATAATCTGCTCAACGGAGCACATCTTCAGGTCGTGCGCGGCGCACAGCGCTTCGAGTTCGCCCATTCGGGCCATCTCGCCGTCTTCGCGGACCACCTCGATGATCAGCGCAGCCGGACGCCCGCCGGCGAGGCGAACCAGATCGACCGAGCCCTCAGTCTGACCGGTGCGCACCAGGACGCCGCCGGGGCGGGCGCGCAGCGGATTGATATGGCCGGGACGGACGAAGTCCTCCGGCGTGGTGTCGGGATTGATGATGAGCTGGATCGTCCTGGTGCGGTCGGATGCGGAGATGCCGGTTCCAGTGCCGTGCCTGGGATGGGCGTCCACGCTCACGGTCAACGCGGTCCCGTGAAGGCTGCTGTTGGCCGAGGCTTGCGGGGTCAGATCCAGGCGATTGCAGTCCTCCCGGGTCAGGGCCAGGCACAAATATCCGCCACCGATGCGGGTCATGAAGTTGATGATGGCCGGGGTGACCTTCTCCGCGGCGCAGACGAAGTCACCCTCGTTCTCGCGCGCCTCGTCGTCCACGAGCACGATGATTCGCCCGGCCCGCAGCTCTTCGAGGATGTCGGGGATCGGCGACAGCGGCATGGCTGTAAAGTGTAGGAGCGATGAGTGAGGAGTGATGGGTGATGGGAGTCTAGCGGCCGGGCTTGCCCCGGCGCGAGAGGGGCCGGGTGGAAGCTCGGGCTCCGCTGCGGGGGCGCTGCGGCTCGCTACACTGCCCCCATGGCCAGCAGTGCTCAACGGCGCCGCCACGAACAATGGCTGATGCAGCTCACGGCGATCCCTACCGCGGCCGGACGGGAGGACCGCGTTATTGCGTGGATCGAGAACTGGCTGACGCGCCGCAGAAACCTGACGCTGCGACGTGACGTGGCAGGAAACCTGATCATCACCCGCAAGGGACGCCGATCCGCCCGGCCGATCTTCATCACCGCGCACCTTGATCATCCGGCGTTCGTAGTCCGCGAGGTAATCGACGAGCGCACGATCGAGCTGGAGTTTCGTGGCTCGGTACACGATCCGTACTTCGAGAACGCGAAGATTGAGATCTTCAGCGCCGACGACTCGGCACACCGTGCGACGATCACCGAGCTCCATTTGGCCGCCAAGCCGTTTCGGCGTGTCATTGCGCGCATGGGACAAGCATCAAACACGCTTGTCGCGGGCGATATCGGGCGGTGGGCGTTGGGGGGGTGGGGCGCCCGGCCGACGGTCGTCACCGGAAGGCTGTACGCGCCGGCATGCGATGATCTTGCCGGGGTTGCCGCGGCGCTGGCCACGATGGACGTTCTGCGGAACCGCAAGGGGGCCGGGAACGTGGGCCTGCTGCTGACCCGGGCTGAAGAGATAGGCTTCGTCGGGGCCGTCGCCGCGTGCAAGAAGCGATCCGTGCCCAAGAGCGCGAGACTCATCTGCCTGGAGAACTCCCGCAGCTATCCCGACTCGCCCATCGGCGCCGGGCCGATCCTCCGAGTCGGCGATCGGTTGAGCGTGTTCAGCCCGGCCCTCACCAATCGTCTCAGCGCGCTGCTGAGTGAACACCGCAAGAAATATCCCCGGTTCAAAGCCCAGCGCAAGCTCATGCCCGGCGGAGTGTGCGAAGCAAGCACCTTCAGTGCCTACGGCTATGAATCAACGTGTCTGTGCCTGCCGCTGGGCAACTATCACAACATGGTCGATATCGACGGCGTCCTGGGCGGCAGCCGACCGGCAAACGTCGGCCCGGAGTTCATTTCGCTCGACGACTATCACGGCATGATCGAGCTGCTCATCTTCTTTGCCGCCCAGCTTGACGGTGAGCGGGTCGGTCGGATCGTGGATCGGATGGAGGATCAGTTTCGTGCCCACGGCCGGCTGCTTGGCTTGAAGTGATACGAAAAAGACGACGAAAAACGGGGTCGGGAGTCGCCTGGGCACCCGTTTCGGCTTCGAGGCATCAAGGCGGGTGCAGAGCCGTCGGAGTGTCGGGGCGGTCCGCGGCGACACGTCGCGGCTCTAGGCGCCTCGAGATTTCGCCGGGGGTGATTCGGTCGGCGCGCCCTTGGGAAGCGGCGACGCCAGCAGCTCGATTCCCACCCGCTGGACGTGGGTGGGGGTGGCGGCCAGCGCCGTGAACCGGGCGTCGTGGGCCTCGAACGTCTCGCCGACCTTGGGTACGTGGCCCAACTGGGCGAGAAGGAAGCCTGCGATTGTGTCGAAGTCGTCATCCTCCGGCAGTGTGAGTCCGAGCTGTTCGTTGAGGTCGTCGATATGGTATCGCCCGTCCGCCTCGGCGTGGCGATCGTCGATGGTCACAAGCACCGGCTCCTCGCCATTGGGTTCGTGCTCATCGTGGATCTCGCCGACGATCTCTTCGAGCACGTCCTCGATCGTGACCAGGCCGGCGGTGCCGCCATATTCGTCAATGACCACCGCCATGTGGACTCCGTTTTTCTGGAAGTCAGCCAACAGCTCGCGTACGGGCTTCGTTTCGGGAACGATGATGGGCTGGCGGAGAAGAGGATCGAGCTTGAAGTTGTTTGGGTCTTCGCCGAGATACGGCACGAGGTCCCTGACGTAGAGGATTCCCTCAATGTGGTCGAGGTTGCCTTTGTAGACTGGAATGCGTGAATAGCCGACCTCGGCGATGAACGAGCGAATCTCAGCGAGATCGTCGGTGAGCTCGATGCCTTCAATATCGGTGCGGGGGGTCATGATCTCGGCCACATCGGTGCTGGCGAACTCGACGACATTCTCCAGCATGTCGGCCGCGTCCCGGTCCAGCCCACCTTCGCGCTTGGTCTCTTCGATGCTGCGCAACAATTCGGACTCGCGCTGCTCATCTTGTTGAGAACTGGCGCCGCTGAGCCGGCGGACGACCTCGTCTATAAACGAGACAGCCTTGAGCAGCGGGTAGCATCCCCATGTGATCGACCTGACGACCGGGAGCCCCGACGCGATCAGTGCGCCGCCGGCATACCGAGAGATAGCCGAGGCCAGCACACTGGTGCACACCCACAATGCCAGGGCGGAGATCACAGCGCTGCTCAGCAGGTCGGGCCAGGTGAGAGTTGCCTCAGCTCCCAGGTCTACCACCGCCGCAAGCACCAGGACGAAGACTCCCAATCGCGCCGCGGTACGAACCAAGGACACTGCGAAGATCGCCGAGTCGAACTTGGCCGCATACCAATGGGCCCCTTGGGGCTTCCCTCGCGACTCCAGAAGCTGTCGAACAGCGGATGGGCTCAGCCGCAGCAAGGTCAGATTCAGCGAGGCCAGATAAGCAGCGGCGAACAGCATCGCCACCGCCATCCATACATACAGATCAGTCAATGCAGTGGTCCCCGGTCACGATCTTGCTGGGGCGATCGTCGTCGTGACCCGACGGATCGCGCGCGAACGTTCGGCCGACGCCGATGGCGGACAGGATACGGTCCTCCTCAGCGTGCATGGCCGTGAAGCCCTCTTCGGTCTGATCATCGAACCCGGCGCAGTGAAGCACGCCGTGCAGCGCATACAGCAGCAGCTCCTGCTCGATGGGGATATTCCGCTCGGACGCCCCGCCAGCCGCAACATCGACGCAGACGACGATGTCCGCGTCGATCGCGTCGCCGGGCGCCGTATTGTCGAACGCCAGCACATCCGTGGAATCATTGACCTGCCGGTGCGCGCCGTTGAGCGTGCGCATCTGCTCCTCGCCGACGATGGCGACCGCAAGACGTTGGACCGGACGATTGATGTGCGCCAACGTCGCCGCAAGCCGGTTGCGTATCCACGGCACGTCGATGCGGCGAGCCTCGGCGGCGCACGTCATTTCCACGACAGCTTCGGCCGGCGGACACGGCGGTGCGTTCATCTCCAGGCTGGCGGCGGGGTCGCGAGGTTCGGGAGGGTTATCGGAGTCCGACGATGGATCCGCAGCCGAGTCGTCGCGGTCGTCCGCGAGTGCCGTGGAACAGCGTTTCGTGGAAGCGTTTTGGTTCATCGGTCACCAGGCGCGGCCTGCCGGAGGCCTCGCCACGTCTCACCGCCGATAGGATACGACCCTTTTCGGCGTCTTGCCAGAGAAAATCCAGTGGTGGCCGGAAGAAGGTGCGATCGCCTTGGACGGGCCTCAGCGGTCCAACAGGCGGCAATCCAGGCCGCGATCAGGTGGCCCCGATGCCCAGGGGCACTAGGGACGGTCGTACCCGGGCCTCGAACTCATCGCGGAACTTGTTGACGATCGTGCGGATGGCCCAGTTGTTGCCGTCGGCGAGTCCGCAGATGGTCGTGCCGGACATGATCCCCATCGACCCCGCCAGCTCCAACAGCAGATCCAAGTCTTTGCTGGTGGCGTTCCCCTGCTCGATTCTCACGAGCAGCTTATAGACCCACGAGGTGCCTTCGCGGCACGGCGTGCACTGGCCGCACGATTCGTTGGCGAAGAACCGCGCGATGTTGCGGGCCACCGCGACCATGTCGGTGTCCTCGTCGAAGATCGTCGGGCAGGCCGTGCCCAGGCCCATGACCTGGTACTTTCGGCCGATGTCGAAGTCCATCTCGGCGTCGAACTGATCGGGCCCCAGCGCGCCCATGCTCACGCCGCCGGCGATCGCGCCCTTGAACTTCTTGCCGCCACGCATCCCCCCGCAATAGTCCTCGACAAGTTTTCGAAGCGGGATTCCCAAGTCCACCTCATAACAGCCCGGGCGGTTGACGTGCCCGGAGACGCCCATGAGCTTGGGGCCGAAGCTCGGTGGGCCGCCGATGGACGATTCGCAGCCCATGGATTTCCACCAGTCGGCGCCGTGACGGACGATCGGGCCGACGGCGGCCAGCGTCTCGACGTTGTTGACGATGGTGGGGCGGCCGAAGAGTCCCTTCACCGCAGGGAACGGCGGCTTGACCCTCGGCCAGGCCCGCTTGCCCTCGATGCATTCCAGCAGGCCGGTCTCCTCGCCGCAGATGTACGCGCCCGCGCTGCGGTGCAGGTAGCACTCGGCGACAAAGTCGCTCGCGCCACTCAGCATCCCCGGCTTGCCGAAGATGCCGTGCTCATAAGCCTCCCGGATCGCGGTCTCGACAACCTTGATCTGATGGCGGTACTCCCCGCGGATGAAGAAGTATGCGGTGTCGAGCCGGCAGGCGTAGCAGGTGATCGCAATCCCTTCAAGCACCAGGTGCGGGTCGAAGTCAATGAGCAGCCGATCCTTGAACGTGCCCGGCTCGGCCTCGTCGCAGTTGACGGCGAGATACCGCCGCCCGCCATCGGGCTCCGGTAGGAACGACCACTTGAGCCCGCAGGGGAAGCCTGCTCCGCCTCGGCCGCGAAGCTGGGCGTCCTTGACCATGTCCACGATGGCCTCCGGCGTCATGTCCAGCGCGGCTCGCAGCGTCTCGTACCCATCGGTCTTGACGTACTCGTCGTAGCCGACGATGTGGCGGTCCTTCGGATCGCCCCACGGCGCGGTCGGGATTCGCTTACAAAGAATTGGTTCGGTAACAGGCATGGGGGGAAGGGGTTAAGAATCAGGGGTTAGGAAGCCGGGTCTGACGACCAAAGGGAGGAAGACCCGGGTTGATTGTCGGTCGCAGCTGACCCGGACCTTCCTCGTCCCGACATGTCGGGACTCGTCAGGTCCGGCTTCAACCGCTCAGGGGCTGCTTGGTTCATTGCGCTTGAACTCAATTTCCTCGATGGTCGTTCGTCGAAGGGTCATGGTATCGCGGTCCTCTTCCTCCACGGCCTTGTTCACGACGATTCGTTTCCTGCCTGGATCGGTCCTGATCGCCTTGACGATGTGGCCGATGAACTCGCCGAGGTAGTGCATGAGTGGCTTTTTGCTTGCGCTGCGCATTGGTCACCGTCCGCGAGTCAGTCAGGTAGATTCTCCAAGAGTTGATCGAGCTTCTCAATCGTCAGGTGTTCGTGGAGATCGTCGTTAATCAGCGCCACCGGCGCGGTATCGCATGAGCCGAGGCATTCCAGGGCTAGCAGCGTGAACTTCCCGTCATCGGTTGTCTCGTGCGGCTCGATGTCGAGCTTGCGGCGCAGATGATCGAGGATCGCCTGGTGGCCGCAGATCTCGCAGGCGAATGACTGGCAGACCGCGATGACGTGCCTGCCGGTCGGCTCGGTCGTGTACTCTTCGTAAAACGAGGCGGTGTCGAGCACGTCTGCGGGCGTGATCTGAAGGAACCGAGCGATCTCCACCATCGCTTGGTAAGGAACACATCGATAGCGATGCTGCACGTCGTTGAGGATCGGCACCAACGCGCCCATCGCCTTCTCATACCGAGGCAGGAGTTCGGCCGTGTACCGCTGCTTCATCTTCGGCGTGAGATACGGCTTGTCACGCTGCTCGATGACCGTGGTGGCGGAAGGCTTTACGGTCCAGGCCATGGGGCCCTCCAAAGGTATGCGTCCGAATCCGCTGGCGGGGACGCCGCGGCTTGCTTATCACCGATCCAGCTCCGCGGCGATGATGTTTAGCGACCCCAGCACCGCTACGGTGTCGGCGAGCTGATGCCCCTCCAGCAGTTTGGGCAACACCTGAAAATGGATGAACGACGGCGGGCGGGTCTTCGCGCGCCAGGAGCATTTCGTTGCGTCGGCGACGATGTAGTAGCCCAGCTCGCCGTTGGGTGATTCGATCGCGGCGTACGCTTCGCCGACGGGCACGTCCCAGCCACGATTGTCCATGAAGATCTCAAACAGTTGGATCGTCGCCTCGATAGACCCGTAGACATCACCCTTTTCCGGCACGTTGTACTTCGAGTCGATCGCGACGTTCATCGGACCCTTGGGAATGCGGTCGATGAGCTGGTCGATGATTCGCCGGGATTGCTGCATCTCCTCCATGCGGACCAGGAATCGGCAGAGGCAGTCGCCGTCCTGAGCCACCGCGATCGAGAACTCGACCGGCTCGGCCCCTTGGCCGTCCCAGTTGTCCGCAAAGCAAAGGTACGGCTCATCCTTGCGGAGATCGCGGCGAACCCCCGACGCTCGGGCGTTGGGGCCGGTGAGGCTCCAGGCGATCGCGTCCTGAGGGCTGATCTCGCCCACTCCTTGGAGGCGATCCACGAAAATACGGTTGCGCTTCAGCAGAACCTCAATGTCCTTGATCGCCTTGGGCAGGCGGTCGTCGATGAACGCGCGCACCATGCGTCGAAAGACTTCATCGTCCGGGAGGTCCAGCATCGCGCCCCCGACGCGGGTCCAATCGGGGTGGAACCGCTGGCCGGAGATATAGTCCATGATGTCGTAGATGAACTCGCGCTCGTTGAAGCCGTAGAGAAACCCGGTGAAGGCGCCGAGGTCCAGCGCTGCGGCTCCGCAGCTCAGCAGATGGTTCTGAATCCGCCCGAGTTCCGCAAGGATCGTCCGCACGACCTTGCATCGCGGTGTCAGGTTGATGCCGAACAAAGCCTCCACCGCGTGATGCCAGGCGATGTCGTTGACGATCGGGCTGATGTAATCCATTCGGCTGACGGTGCAGACGTACTGGTTGTAGTCGTGGTGTTCGGCGAGCTTCTCGAAACCCGAGTGCAGGTAGCCGATGTGAGGGGTGGCCCGTACCACCCGCTCGCCGTCCAGCTCCAGGACGATCCGCAATGTCGTGTGCGTCGCCGGATGCTGCGGGCCGAAGTTGAGCACCCACCGCTCGGGCGCATCGCCGCGCTGCGTGAGATACTCCGTGGTCTCGATGTCCACGTCGTAACCTTCATCTGGGGCGAGCGTGTAGGGCATTGGGGGAAGGGGTTAGGGTTCAGGAGTCAGGGGTTAGGGGGCAGCCGTCAGAGGTCAGCTTCTTTCCCTTAGCCCCCGGCCCTGCCGGGGGGTGGGTGGGTGGGCTGCCCCCGGCTCTCCCGGGGGGTGGACCACATTGTGACAGCCTTCACAATCCGCGGAAGTATACGGCACGGCTGGCGAATCGTCCGGGCTCCAGCGAGCCGGGCGAATCGTTTGAAATTGGCTTGTTTAGCCGGCGGGCTGCGCCCGCCGGGCCGGGATGCGTAGCGTCCCAGCTAATGAGAGCTGATAGCAGACAATCCAACTACCCCCAGTTGGCCAGCAGCGTCAGCAGATCGAGGATTCCCACGGTGCCGTCGCCATCGAAGTCGGGCGGGCTGCCGGAGTCGGTGGCCCTCAGCCCCAGCTGGCGAGCAATGTGAACAAGTCGAGGATGCCGACGGTGCCGTCGTTGCCGGCACGTGCCGGGCTGCGGCGCCGCCTGCTGCCGCCCGGTGTATGTCTGATCTTCGAG
>JAPUKX010000199.1 GCA_027295435.1 Planctomycetota bacterium
GACATGCTTGAGCGGTTTGGCCGGGTCCGGACGGTCGCGACAGTGGGGGATCAGCGCACGAGAGAAATACATCGCACAACCGGCGGAGTCGATCACCACCTTGACGATGTTCGGCTCGGCTGGATCCTCATCCGGCCCAAAGGGCGACGCGAGCGTCGCCATCACGCACCGGGGGTGATCCCGTAGCGTGTGGATCGCCAGGTCGATCGAATCCGGCTCGATGTCCGGCTCATCAGCCTGAACGTTGACGACCAGCTCTGCGATGATTGAAGCCGCGACCTCCGCAATTCGGCTCGTTCCGTTGGGATGATCGGGTCGCGTCATCACCGCCTCTCCGCCAAAGCGCTGCACCGCATCGATGATCCGCTGATCATCGGCGGCGACGATGACACGGTCTACGAGGCCGGCCTGGCGCACGCGGTCATAGACGTGTTGGATCAGCGGCGACCCGGTGCGATCCGCCAGCACCTTGCCGGGGAACCGAACCGAGGCATAACGAGCGGGGATGACGGCGATCGCGCTCGGCACTGGCCACACCATTTACGCGTTGGAGGAAGGTCCACTGAGATTCTCGATCAGCTCGGCAACGTCCTTACGGCATTCGCGGATGTTGCGGTAGGTGATGTCCTTTCGCGCGATGCTCGAGCAGATTTCCAGCGCCTCCTTGGCGAGCGGAACGGATTTCTCCTGGCGGGCGTGCTCCATCAATGAGACCATCAGGTCATACAAGATCGCCAGCTCGGTCTCCTTGTCGCCCGGCTCGACTCGCTCCAAGGCCTCTTTGAATTCCTGGATCGCGATGTCGTGCCAGGACTCGGCCGCGAAACATCGCCCGAGCATATACGCGGCTCTCACGCGCAGCTTCGGATCGTCCTTCGCGCCCTGGAAGCATTGTTCCGCCTCGCCGAAGCGCCCCAGCTCGTACTGGACCTCGCCAAGTTGCTGCTTGATGTGCCTGTCCGTGGGGTATTGCTTTGCGCGCTCGCCATACTCGGCATATTGGAGGTCGAGCAGTTGTTTGCGAGCCTGCTCGTGCTGTTGGTTCAGCTCGGCGTCGCCATGACGCTCTTGCAGCTCTTGGCGAAGCATACCAACCTTCGTCTGTGCTTGCTCGATGGTGATGTCGCCCGCCTGTGCGCGGAATCGATATTCTCCCGTATCGCCATAGCCCTTGGTATAGACATCGAACGCCTGCTGCTCTGCGTCGTCGGTGCCTTGGGCCTTGAGCAGTTGGGCATACCGATTGATCACATCGGGCACACCGGGTGACTTCTCGTATTCTTTGCGGGCGCGTTGAAGGTTGCGCTCATTGATGGAAAGGCCGCCCGAGATGGCCTCGGCTTCCTCGAGTTCGCGCTGCTTGTCGATGTCCTTGACGAACTTTCGGAACCCGCCTTCCTCGCCGCCTGCTTCGGCATACCGACCTTGGTCCATGGCCCGCTGGGCGGAGAGATCTTTCAGCTCGTCCTCAAGCGCCGCATCGGCGGGATCGAGCAGCAGGGCGTCCTCGCCCGCGGCGATCGCCTCATCCCAGGCCGCGAGCTTGGGAAACAGATCCTTGGCTTGCAGGAAACTGCTCTTGGAGGGCTTCCTTTGACGTCGCAGAACGTTCAGCACGCGCGGGGCGTGCCATCGGCCGATCTCACCGCCCCATTGGTCCGCTTTGACCGCAGCGTCGAGAAACTTCAGCGCCAAGGGCCCGTTGTTGATGTCCTTGAGCCAGGCGAACTCGGCAGCGGCGAACTTCTCAATCACGTGCGGGCCCTCGATCTTGCGCACCTCCCGACCGCTGGCGGGTTTGCCGGACCCACTGAAGTATTGCACCGCCGCCTCGTACATCGCCTCGTGAGCTGAGATCGTCATCGGGTCGAGACGGATGCCGTTTGCGTAGCACCAGAGGGCGTACTCATAGTTATACGTATCAGCTGCGGCGCGCGCGTGCTCGAACCATTTGCGCGCCTTCTCCGGCTGCGGCTCAAATGGAGCGGGCTCCTTGGCGTTGTCGCCATTGTCGCCGTCGGAGGGTTTCTTCTTGCCAAATCGAAGCGCCAACTGTCGCTCCTGCCGCTTGCGCAAGCCAAACATGAATTCGCAACCCACGCCGATGGAGTTGCCTTGGGCCCCGAGGATGAGCCACGAAAGGTATGACCATTTCCGACCCCGGTCAATTCCGGAGCCGTTGGCTCGGCGTGCAGCCTCGGGGTAGCATAGCCCCATGAGCATCGACCTCGCCAGCCTTGAGATTCTGGTTTACCCGGCGCCGGTGCTCCGTCAGAGAGCCCAACGCATCGAGACCATCGACGGGACTGTTCTCGCTGTTGCCGACCGCATGCTTGAGCTGATGCACCAAGCCGATGGTGCCGGGCTGGCCGCGCCGCAAGTGGGGCTGTCCTGGCGGATGTTCGTCACCAGGGGCGATGACCACCAACCTGATCGCGTCTTCATCAATCCAAAGCTGACAGCACTCCAAGGCGAGCTTTTGCTCAGGGAGGAAGGTTGCCTCAGTGTGCCGGGGATTCAGGTGGACATTCGCCGCCCTGCCTCGGCGACCATCTCCGCGCGGGATCGAGACGACAAAACGTTTACACTGCACGGTGACGACTTGCCGGCCCGCATATGGCAGCATGAATGCGATCACCTCGATGGCGTCTTGATCATCGACCGGATGGCGCCGATCGATCGGATCGCCAACCGCAAGATGCTCAAGGAGCTCGAAGCCTCCGCCGCCGAGGGGTGAGCTGGGTTATCCTCACGCGTAGTGTGACCGCCTAAAGTTCCTCTGATAGCCGTGGATGAATGTCCGCGGGCTCATCGAGCCACCCTATCCGCTGGCGCAGCAACCATGCGACTGGTTTATTTCGGTTCCGGCGAGTTTGGCCTGCCAACGTTGAAGCGCCTTGTGGATGAGCACCACGTCGCGCTGCTGGTCACCCAGCCCGATCGACCGGCAGGGCGGCATCGTCTCCTGCGGCCGACCCCAGCTTGCCACTTCGCTCAAGACCACAACATCGAGACGATCAAGCCGGCGGATATCCGTGACCCGCAGGTGCAGCAGCGCATTCATGCCGCCGGCGCCGATGCCTTCGTAGTGATCGCGTATGGGCAGAAACTCCCTGGGGCGCTTCTCGACCATGCCTTCGCGATCAATCTGCACGGCTCACTTCTGCCCAGGTATCGCGGCGCTGCGCCCATCAACTGGGCGATCATCAACGGCGAGAATGAAACGGGGCTCAGCGTGATCAGAATAACCCAGCGGATCGACGCCGGGGATGTCCTGGCTCAACGCGCCACGCCAGTCGATCCGATGGAAACGGCGGGGGAGCTGGAGTGTCGCCTGGCCGACCTTGGACCGGACCTCGTGCTTGAGACGCTGGCCAACTTCCGTTCCGACCAACTTCATCCGATCAAACAGGATGACCGGCTCGCCTGCCCGGCCCCCAAGATGTCCAAGTCCGACGCCACGGTTCATTTCGATCAGCCGGCTGGTGCCGTGCAGCGCCGCATTCACGGTCTGACGCCCTGGCCGGGATGTACGGTGACGCTCGACGGCCGGCAGCTGCGCGTCGCGCGGGTGGAACTGTCCGATGCATATCTCGCCGATGCCGTACCGGGCGAGCTACTGCCGGACCGCGCCATTGCCTGCGCGCCGGGGGCGGTTCGGTTGCTCGAAGTTCAGCCGCCGGGCGGAAAGGTCATGTCGTTTACGGCCTTCTGCCACGGTCACGATCTTCGGCTCGGTTGCAGGGTCCGGCCACTGTGACCCAATTCGCCGACACACTGTGGGGCCTGCTTGGCCTGACGAATCATCAGCGCCGCCGCAAAGCTACGCGCCAGGGCGGCGCTCCCCGGCCGGGCGCTGGCCGACCACGCCGCCCGATGCAACAGCGTTACGATGCGCTAGTGGATCAGATGAAGCAAACCTACGGCGTGCGTGTGCGCAAGTGGCGAAGCAGCTCGACCGGCTGCGCGTGGCTTGTGCGTTATGCCGACGGAACCGAGAGCAAGCTCATCGAAGCACCCTATCCCAAGGGACCGATCAGCTGCGCGATATTCCTCCATGAGATTGCCCATCATGCGATCGGCTTCGGCCGGCATCGCCTGCGCTGCATGGAGGAATACGAGGCGTGGCGATGGGCCTTGGATGTCATGCGTGCCCAGCGGCTGAACGTCACGCCCGCCGTCCATGAGCGCATCACCGAGTCCCTTCGCTACGCGGTCCGCAAGGCAAGAAAGCGCGGCCTCAAGATGCTGCCCGACGAGCTGCGCCCCTACGTGTGACCGGCTCGCCTGCTCGGCCCCATAAGGCCCAGCCCCCGCAACGGCGCCCACCGCACTGCCTGCGCCGATCACCGAGTCCCCCCAGCTCGGCCCGATTTCGCATTTCTCCAACATTCTCCTAGCCCGTGGGGTGTGGTCGGGTAAATTGGCTCATAGCGGGCGCATAGGATATCTACGCCCACTGCTGCGACCTGTCGGGCGCTCCTCGGCCACGTTGCGACGCGGATGATTCCCAGCTCGCCAAGGGAGGATCATGATGAACTTCGACCAAGCTGCACGAGCAATGCTAGGGCTGGGATGTCTCGCACTGACCGCATCGACCGCATCGACCGCATACGCCGGCCCAGACGAGCCCTTCCCTCATACCATGACTAGCCCTGACGGGATGTGGACGGCGACCATTGATGATCACGGGCAGATCAAGGATTTCATCGAGCCCAATCTCCCAGACGGCGACAGCATCTTTCAATCCTTCATCTATGAGGCCAC
>JAPUKX010000002.1 GCA_027295435.1 Planctomycetota bacterium
TCACCGGGGCTCACGGCGGTTGCATACACAGGATCGGACATTCCGCGCCTTCAATGCAGCATCGCATCGCCGAGTTCAGCTGTTGATTTGCGTCGGCGGTGACCCGTCGCAGAGACGATGCCCTGCGGTATCATCCCACCCCCGGGGGCGCCGTCAATAGTGCTCCGGCACAGGACCTCTGCGCCATGACCACGATGCAGATCGCTCTCTTGGCCGCAGGGTTCCTTCTGATCGCGTCGCTGTACTCGACGGTCGGCCACGGCGGAGCTTCGGGATACCTGATGGTCATGGGGCTCGCCGGGTGGCTGGGTCCGGAGGTGATGAAGCCGACCGCGCTGATCCTCAATCTTGTCGTGGCCGGGACGGGCGTACTTCGCTTCTATCGCGCCGGTGGGTTTCGCTGGCGGACGCTCTGGCCGTTTGTTGTCACCTCGGTCCCGTGCGCGTTTCTCGGCGGCGCAGCGCAGCTCGACCCGACCGTTTACAAGCGCTTGGTCGCGGTCGTGCTCGTGTTCGCGGCGTTTTGCGTAGCGCTCAAGATCCCGGCAAGGGGGTCGGCCGAGCCGGTCAAATCGGTTCCTCTGCCGGGGGGGTTGCTCTGGGGCGCCGTGATCGGGCTACTGTCCGGGCTGGTGGGCGTCGGCGGAGGAATCTTTCTCAGCCCGCTGTTGCTGCTGGCCGGATGGGCCACAGCCAGGCAGACGGCCGGCATCTCCGCTGCGTTCATCGTTCTCAACTCTGCCTCCGGCCTAGTTGGGTTCATCGCTCTCCATCACGCACTGCCGGTTGAGCCCGCGGCGATGGCGATTTTCTCATGTGCGGTGTTAGTCGGCGGGTTCGTCGGCTCGGGGATCGGCAGCCGCCGGCTGGGCCACATCTCCCTGCGCCGCACATTGGCCGTCGTGTTGATAGCCGCCGGATTGAAGATGATGTTCGTTGGCGGCGAGACAGTTGCACCGATCTCGCCTCCGACCGGCCAAGGGCTGCGTGAACCATGACGCCTGCTACACTTTAGGTAATGTCGCGTCACTCGGGCCGCGCTGGGCGGCTGATTGTGGGATTCATTCGATGATCGCGCCCCATCCCGGTCGAAGACTTCGTGATCGACTCGCTCAGGGGACGGTGGTTGCCCCGGGTGCATTCAATGCGCTGGTGGCGCGGGCCGTGGCCGCGACCGGCTTCGAGGCCTGCTACATCTCCGGGGCGGCGACCGCCAACACCTGCGGCTATCCCGATGTCGGCCTGATCACGCTGACGGAGATGTGCCGCAGTATCCGCGAGATCACACAGGCTTGCGGTCTTGCGACCATCGTCGATGCCGACACCGGCTACGGCGAGGTCGAATCGGTGATGCGCACCGTGGTGGAATACGAGCGGGCCGGAGCGGCCGCGTTGCATATCGAAGATCAGGTCTTCCCGAAGCGCTGCGGACATTTGGAGGGCAAGACACTGATTCCGGCTGGCGACATGGCGGAGAAGGTCGCGGCCGCCTGCGAGCATCGGCTGGACAAGGACTTCATCGTCATCGCCCGTACCGATGCCCGTGGTGTGACGGGGATCGAAGACGCGATCAATCGAGCGAACATCTATCGTGAGGCCGGCGCAGACATGATCTTCCCGGAAGGATTGGAGAGTGAACGGGAGTTTGCGGATTTTGCACAGGGTTCGCCCGGCCTACTGCTGGCCAACATGACCGAGTTCGGCAAGACGCCGGATATTCCCGCCGCCCGCTTCGCCGAACTGGGATACCAACTGGTGATCTATCCGCTGAGCATGTTGCGACTGGCCATGGGCGAAGTGATGCGCTGCCTGAACCAACTGAAGCAACAGGGAACGATGGCGGGCCTGCTTGACCGGATGCAGACCCGCGCCGAGCTGTACGAACTTCTAGGCTACAAGCCAGGTAAAGAATGGGACTATCCCAATACGCCGGTGCGAGCATAGCCAGACCAGCCGCATGTACGCCGTTGCATTCTTGTGAGCCGATGGAGCCGTCTGAGAGTGTCGATCTTCTGCTCGAGTTTCTGCGCGAGCGTGACGTGCCGTGTCCAGTGTGCGGGTACAACCTGCGCAATCTCACACGGTCGCAGTGTCCCGAGTGCCGCAAGGAACTGGTGCTGGCGGTCGGTCTCAGGAAGCCGCGCTTCGGATGGTTCTTAGCGACGATTACGCCCGGATTGTTCGCCGGCATTGCCGCGCCGCTGCTGCTTATCCCGCTCATCGGGGAGATGGTCCTGGGCGGTGGAGTGGCGCCGTGGTTCATCTGGGCAACCGATGCGTTTGGGTGGTTCAGCGGGCTCGCCGCCTTGGTCATTGTGAGATTCCGCTATCCGTTTCTCCGCCAGCCGCAGCCCACGCAGCGCACCTGGGCGGCCGTCGCTTGGGGGATTCATCTGGCGGCCTTTGCGCTGCTCATGGTGCTGATCTTCGCCTAGCTGCCACTGCAGAAACCTCGGCACTGGCCGGCCCCGCTGCCGGACAAGATATTCCCGAGGCGACCCATCGCCCCCACATGCGAGGCAGTTCGGCTAGGATAGGGTGATCGCGCGAGCAGCTCTGTGTTGTGGATGCTGTCGACCTTGGCTCTTGAATCGTGGTGCAATGATGGCGAAAACAACCACTGAAGTGAAACCGCCCACTGCCGTGGGCTTGGCGGGGGTCACCGTCGGCGGTACCCAGATCTGCCGGGTTTCGCAGACCCAGCTCATCTACCGCGGCTACGAGATCGCCGACCTTGCTCAGAACGCGACGTTCGATGAGGTTGCCTATCTGTTGCTGGTCGGCAAGAAGCCCACAACCGGCGAGCTCAAATCATTCAAAGACGAGCTGGCTTCGCTGCGTCAGATTCCCGACGGGCTCAAAGCCATGCTTCGCGAAATCGCCGCAGACCCGCCCGCGGCGCATCCGATGGCGATCCTGCGCACCGGCGTCAGCTATCTGTCGCACTTTGACCCGGACGCCGAGGACAACTCCCCGCCGGCCGGGCTGCGCAAGGCCAAGCGGCTGCTCGCGCAGATTCCCACGATCATCGGGTACGGGCAGATGGTGCGAGATGGTAAAGACCCCGTTGATCCGGACCCCACGCTCGACCACGCCGCGAACCTCTTGTGGTGCATGACGGGCCAAAGTGCCCCTGAGCTCTACGGCCGGGTCATCGACGTCTCGCTCATCCTGTACGCGGAGCATGATTTCAACGCCTCCACCTTTGCCGGCCGGGTGATCGCCTCGACCGAAGCGGACATGCACTCATCGGTCTGCGGCGCGATTGGTGCGCTGAAGGGTCCATTGCACGGCGGCGCCAACGAGAAGGCCATGGAGATGCTCAAGGAGATCGACGCTTTCGTGCAGACCGGCGGAACGATCGAGCAGTGGATGGACCGGGCCTTCGCCGAGAAGCGCAAGCTCATGGGCTTCGGCCACCGTGTCTATAAGCAGGGCGATCACCGGGCGGGGATCTTGCGCTCCTTGGGGCTCAGGGTCGCCGAGCACCGCGGGGCTGAGTTCAAGAAGTGGTTCGATATCGGCGATCGGGTGCAGCAGATCATGCTCGAAAAGAAGAACATCCGCCCCAACGTCGATTACCCCTGCGGCCCGACGTACTACGTGATGGGCATTCCCGTCGATCAGTACACCCCGATCTTCGTCGCCAGCCGAATCACCGGCTGGTGCGCCCACATCATGGAGCAGCACGCGTCCAACCGCATCATCCGCCCCCTGGCCAGCTACACCGGCCCGGCGCTGCGCAAGTGGCAGGACGGGTGACGCGAACGGTTTTCGGATCGTCGTGGGGTCGCGTCATGGGGCAAGTATACTGCCGTCGCGGTGCCGTGTGTAGGAGAATACCATGACGGTTTTCCGCGCCTTGCCGTATGTCATCGCCTGTTCTTTGACAAGTATCGTCGTTGCATCGTACGCCGCGCAGACCACGCGGCCGGATGAACGCCCATCCTCCCGACCGGCCGGTCTGCCCGGGCAGGCCGGACGGCTCAGCGATGAGGAGAGGATTGACGCGCTGATCAAAACGCTCGAGCAGTTGAAGGACGCAATCTTCATCCGTAACGACAAGGAGTACGACGCCAAATCGGCGGCGGATCACCTGCGGATGAAATGGCAATACGCGGGGCAACGAATCATAACGGCCCGTCACTTCATCACGTTGGTTGGGACCAAATCGTCCGTGAGCGGCAAGCCGTACCTCATCCGATTCGAGGATGGACGCGAGATGACCAGCGAGGCATTTTTAACCGCTGAACTGGAAAAACTGGAGGCGAAGCCCCGCACGCAGCCGGCCACCCAACCAGCAACCAGACCGGGCGCTACCCGACCCAACGCGCCCAGGCGGGCATTTGATCTCGAAGACTCCGACGCCAAGGCGATCGAACTCGCCGATGCGGTCATGGCGAAAATGGGAGGGCGCAGGGCGTGGAATGAGACGCGGTACATCGTGTGGAACTTCTTCGGTCAACGCCTGCACATCTGGGACAAACATTCCGGCAGGGTCCGCATTGAGCTCGACGGCCCCGAGGGTGTGCCGTACGTCTCTGTGCTGAACATCGACGCCCAGATTGGCCGGGCCTGGAAGGGCGGGCAAGCGGTCACCGATCCCGATGAGCTGGCTCGGAGGATGGATCAGGCCGAGGCGATGTGGATCAACGACAGCTACTGGCTGGTCATGCCCTACAAGCTCCAGGATGCAGGCGTGACGCTCAAGTACCAAGGCGAGCGCGAGATGGAAGATGGCCGAATCGCCGATGTCTTGCAGTTGACCTTCCAAGACGTCGGGCGAACGCCGAACAACAAGTACCACATTTACGTCGCCAAGGATTCTGGACTCGTTGAACAGTTTGATTACTACGAGCACTCTGATGATCCAACGCCGAGGATCAGCAGGCCATGGCGAGACTGGAAGCGCTTCGGCCGAATCATGCTGTCAGGCGATCGGGGCGAGCGGCA
>JAPUKX010000020.1 GCA_027295435.1 Planctomycetota bacterium
GATGCAGCGCCTCGTCCTCGGATGGGACGTCGAGAGCGACGATGATTTCAGCCACGATTCATCCAAGCCGCGGCGATGCGCTCGGGACACCGCGGGTCTGCCATTGCAGCCGTTCCCACACCAACCAGAACGGCGCCAGCTTCCAGGTATTGTTCGACATCTTCTACTAGGCGAATGCCGCCGATCCCTACGACAGGGAGGCCGGTTCGCTCACAAACCCGGCGCGTCGCCAGAACCCCTACGGGTAGCAGCGCCGGCCCGCTGACGCCCCCGTTCCCCGCCCCCAGCCGCGCCGTGGCGTCGCGCCGCCTGTGGTTCCCCTGGTACAAGAACCCGGGCAGCGTGTTTACCACGGAAAAGCCGGCGGCTCCCGCCCCGGCTGCGGCCTCTGCGGTGGCGGCAATGTCGGACAGCGTGGGCGCCAACTTCACTATGATCGGCTTCTCGGTGGCGGAGTGACAAGCTCGGACGAGCGCCGCGAGAACGGCTGTGTTGGAGCCAAACTCCTCACCGCCCCGCTCCGTGTTCGGACAGGAGACGTTCAGCTCGAAAGCGGTGATGATCCGGCGGTCTCCCAGCCCTCGCACCACCTCGACGTAGTCATCGGCGGTGTCACCTACGACGTTGACTATGACACGGGCACGCTCGAGGTGCCGTTCCAGCCACGGCAGATCCACGGCAGCAACCCGTTTCAGCCCCGGGTTGGCCAAGCCGACCGAGTTGAGCATGCCGCCTACGAACTCGGCCACGCGGGGACTGGGGTTGCCATGTCGCGGTTCGGGACTCACCGCCTTGGTGATCACACCGCCCAGGCGCTCGAGGTCGATAACCCCGGCCACCTCCCGGCCAAATCCCGCCGTTCCCGCTGCAAGGAGCACCGGATTCTGAAACGATGTCCCGAATACCTCGATCATTCAGCGACCCCTCCCCCTCCCCCTCCCCCTTTCCCCGGTCAGGACGACGTCGTTCAGCAAGGTGCGAATCGAGTCCTCGATCGCAGTGTACTCTGACGGGAAGTCTCCGCCAGCGGCTCTCGTGTAGAGTGATGTGGCATATCGGCGCTGCAAGACCCGCTGCACCGAGTCAGCTATCTCTTCGCGGAGCATTGCCGCCGCCAGAAGCGCCTTGGGAGCGATCACGGATGACGGGTATCGCTGGGCCACCAACAGAAAGAGCTTGCCGGCCAGCGGTGGTGCCAGCAACGAATCACGAGCCTCCTCGGCCCTCCGGAAGAGATGCAGGTCGGGATGTATTGGCTCAGGGGGACCAATGGCGAACACGATTGCGTCGAGGACGGCGGCGAAGTCCCCGGCCAAATCGACCACCTCGCCTCCCTCCAACATGAGCGCTCCCAACTCATCGGTCAGTTCTACCACGCGATCGAGGTCGGTGGTCTGTCGCGCTTCGGCCATCGCCAGATGCGCCCGAGCCAACCGCCCTTCAAGCGAGTCACCGGCCGCTGAGGCGGCCGCTGTGAAGCGGTCGACGGCGTAAGCCCGGTCGAGGGCCGTCCACCGCTGTGCATCCGCCATCAGGAGGCGCGCCCTCTGGCCCGATGTGAGGTCGCCGCGAGTCAGCAGCCGTCGGACGAGCGATGACGCCGCACTCAGATCCACCTCGCCCAAGCTCCGCAACGCCTGCACCCATCGGCCTTCGTCGAACGGAAGCCCGCGAGCGGTATCCAACACCGCAGCGGCATCGCTGGCCCACCCGAGCGCCGTGAGAGCTTCGGCTCGGTCGAACAGCCCATCTGGCTCCTTCGTCCGCCGCAGATCGGACAGAGCATCGGCTGGTTTCTGCCGGGCCATTGCCGCCCTTCCCCGCCACAAGAGGGCGCGGCTCGACGTGGACGAATCGGGATGGTCCACCAGAGTGGAAAGAATCGACCAGGCCGAATCCGCTTCTCCTGCACTCAAATGACATTCGCCCAGGAGCAGGCCTGCCCGGGCCCGCAGTTCAAAGTCTGTACTGACCGCAACAGCTTCGTGCAACGGCGCGATGGCGTCCAGACATTCACCGATCTCTTTCAACGCATGACCCTGGATGAGAAGCGCGTCGTCCCGATGTCTGCTGTCGGGATAGCGCGTCGCCACCGACTCCGCCTTGACCGCCACCTGGGCCCAGAGCGACTGGGCCTCACTACGGCGGCCTTCACGCTCCGCCTTGCGCGCTTCGCCGGCTAGTTGGTTGGCGTTGTAGAGGCCGTTGTAATAGGCGCAACCGACAGCGACGGTGAAGAGAACGAGCCAGAAGGGTGAGTGGTGAGGTCGGCGGATTCGCATCGATTACGGATTGATCATGCCCTCGTAGTGCAGCAGGTACTGTACGATCCCGTCCGCAATGCCGCTGGCGAGACTACGCCGTCCGTCCCGGGTTGAGAGAAAACGCGCATCGCGCCGGTTCGTGCCGTAACCGGTTTCTATGAGTATGGCCGGGCGTGTGGCCCACCTGAGCACCAGCAAGTTGCCCTGCGCCACACGGCGGGAGCCGTTGGGATGCACCCGTGCACCTGATTCCTGAACATCAGCGGCCAGCCTGGCAGACTCTCTCAGGTATTCGTTCTCTTCCAAGTCGCGCAGTATGGCTGTGAGGGCGTTGTCCGGAATCCGATCGCTCTCGGGTTGGTAACGAAGTGACGCGTTTTCTCTCTGGGCAATACGGTCTGGAGCATTCTGTTTGCGGTGGTCGAAGAAATACGTCTCCAACCCACCGATGTTTCGGTAACCCGGGCCCGGGTCGAGCGCGTTCACGTGAACACTGACGAACAGATCGCAATCGATCTTGCAGAGCGGCGCGCGCCGACTCCACGGTACCAGCACATCGGTGGTACGTGTCATGACGACTTCGATACCTCGCTTCTCCAACTCGCTTCCCAGCGCCAGGGCAATGGCCAACGTGATGTTTTTCTCAACCAGACCGCCGGCTGGAGTGCCCCCGTCCGCTCCCCCGTGTCCCGCATCGATCACTACCTTGTGCTTCCATTTCAATCCCAAACGCCTGGCGGGGGCGGGGGCGTCGGAGAGTGAGACGCCTAGACTGCCGACCGATGGCGGTTGGCTCAACCGGGTTGCCACCGGTGTGATTCCGATCTGTTCGAATCGAGCGGCCACCGGATCGTACCGATACGCTTCGCTGAACAACCGCGGCACATATTCGGCCAACCATTGAAGAGGAACGTACAAAGAATCGTGCTGCACGTACGCGCCACCGACGAGATGGATGATGCGATTCCGAAATTCTAAGAGGGGCGCATCCAGCAGGAAGCTGAACATCAACCCGCCGAACTCCACCATCGCCCAGTCGTCAGCCCCGATACGCGCCGAGATGGGCAACAGCGCGCTCAACTCGTCCAGAGGAAGGGCTGGATGACCCCGCGTCATCGAAACGGGGATCGCCCGCTCGCCGCGGGAGGTGACGACTATGACGGCGGCAGGCGCAGCCTCCGGCGAGACCGGACCGTCCACAGCGGCGGCAGCCCCAAATAACACCCAGGTCCACATCATCGGCGACGCCTCATAGACCGGGCCATCTCGCGCTCGGCATCCTTGCGCTTGAGATCCTGACGCTTGTCGTGGAGC
>JAPUKX010000200.1 GCA_027295435.1 Planctomycetota bacterium
GTCGGCTCGACCGAATTGTCGCAGCGGCTCGATCCGGAAGACCTGCGCGAGGTGATGCTTCGCTACCAGGATGCCGTGGCCGGGGTAGTGGCACGCTTCGAGGGTAATGTCGCGAAATTTCTCGGAGATGGAGTTCTCGCCTTCTTCGGCTGGCCGCGCGCCTATGAGGACCAGGCGGAGCGCGCGGTGCGTTCGGGGCTGGCCGCGGTTAGTGCGGTCGCCCACTTGAAGAGCGAGGACGGTCGGGCGCTCCAAGCCCGGGTCGGCATCGCCACCGGAATGGTGGTGATCGGCGACATCGTTGGCGAGACGGCGACGGAAGTGGACGCGGTGGCCGGGGAGACGCCGAACCTAGCTGCCCGGCTGCAAGGCGTGGCGGCACCGAGCCAGGTGGTGATCGGTGCCACCACTAGGCTTTTGGTCGCCGAGGCCTTCGATCTCGAAGACCTCGGAGCTCACGAACTTAAGGGCTTTGCCGAGCCGATCGTGGCCTGGCACGTTGTTAGCGAGAGCGCGGCGGAGAGCCGTTTTGAAGCGGCACACCCGGGCGCGCTCACCAAGATTGTCGGACGCGAGCACGAGTTGGGACTGCTGCGGCGTGCCTGGGAGCAAGGCCGGTCCGGCATCGGACAAGTGGTCTTGGTCAGCGGCGAGCCCGGCATCGGAAAGTCTCGGTTGGTGGAAGCATTGGGCGCTGGGCTCAAAGCGGAAGGTTGCACCCGGATCACCATGGGCTGCTCGCCCTTTCATACCAACAGCGCGCTCTATCCAGTCATCGCCCACCTGGAGCGGGTTCTGAACTGGCAGGACCAAGATAAGGTGGAGGTGAAGTTGGCCAAGTTGGAAGCCGCTCCCCAAGGCTTCAGCTTGGTGCCCGAGGAGGCGATACCGTTGTTCGCCGCATTGTTGTCGCTTCCGCTCGCGGAAGACCAGTACCCGCCTTTGAACCTTACGCCGCCGCAGCAAAAACAGCAGACTTTGGATGCGATCGTGGCCTGGCTGTTGGAAGAGGCCGAGCGCCAGCCGGTGTTGCTGGTGTGGGAAGACCTGCATTGGGCCGACCCCTCGACCTTGGAGCTGCTAGCGCTGGCGATCGAGCAGGCGCCGACCGCGCCGGTTCTCAATGTCCTGACCTTCCGCCCCGAGTTCGCGCCGCCCTGGCCGCAGCGCTCGCACATGACGCCGTTGACGCTCAACCGCCTGGCGCGCCCCGAGGTGGAAGCGCTGATCACGCAACAGGCCGACGGTAAGGCACTGCCTTCGGAGGTCGTCGAACACATCGTCAACAAGACCGACGGGGTGCCGCTCTACGTCGAAGAGCTGACCAAGGCGATCCTGGAGGCGGACTTCCTGCGTGAGCGGGACGACGGTTATCACCTGACCGGCCCGTTGTCAGAAATTACCATCCCGGCCACCTTGCAGGATTCGTTGATGGCGCGGCTTGACCGGCTGCCGACAATCCGCGAAGTCGCCCAACTCGGCGCGGTGTTGGGGCGGGAGTTCGCCTACGAAATGCTGCAAGCGATCACGTCCCTCGAAGAGACGATCTTGCAAGAAGGTTTGGACCAGTTGGTGGGCGCCGAACTACTCTACCGGCGGGGCCGGCCGCCGCGTGCAAAGTACGTGTTCAAGCACGCACTGGTTCAGGACGCGGCCTATCAATCACTGCTCAAGCGCACGCGGCAAAACTACCATGGCCAGGTGGCCGCGCTGCTGAAAAGTCGGTTCCCCGATATCGTGCAGACTCAACCAGAGTTGGTCGCCCACCACTACACAGAGGCCGGCTTGGCGGAACAAGCGGTGGATCATTGGTACAAAGCCGGCCAGCAGGCCGCGCAACACTCGGCGCATTTGGAGGCGATCGGCCATCTGCGAAAGGGGCTTGAGGTGCTGACGACGCTACCAGAGTCCGCCCAGCGCGACCGGCAGGAACTCACGCTTCAGACCACGCTCGGGCCCGCGCTCATGGCGACCAAGGGCTACGGCGCCCTCGAAGCGCGAGAAGCTTACATTCGCGCCCGCGAACTCTGCGAACAAGTGGGGGAGAGCACGGAGCTGTTCACGGTGGTATGGGGTTTGTTCGCGTACCACTTGGTGCGTGCTGAATATCACGACGCGCAAGAGTTGGCCGAACAGCTGCTGGGTCTGGCGGAGGAACTCGGGGAGACTGAATATTTCATCGAGGCCCACCTGGCGCTTGGCACCACGTCGATCTATCTCGGCGAGTTGAAAGCCACCCGCGAAAGCCTTGAGACGGTCGTCAGTCTCTACGATCCCGAGCGTCACGCCGCGCTGGCGTTCCGCTACGGCGGTTTCGATCCCGGGGTCATGGGGAGGAGCTATTTGGCCGCGACGCTGTGGTTGCTCGGCCACGTCGAACAGGCGATGACCCATGGCGACGAAGCGCTGGCGCTCATGCGCCGGCTCGACAGCCCCTACACCATGGCTCGGTCGCTCTACTGGGACGCCATCCTAAGGCAATTCGTCGGCGACTGGCAGGCGATGCGCGCGCGGGCCGAAGAAGCGATCACAATCGCGGAGGAGCACGGATTCTCGCTGGTTCAAGCGGTCGGGCCAATCATGCTGGGTTGGGCATTGCTTGGTCAGGGTCACGGTGCAGAGGGTGCGCAGCAAATTCGCCAGGGCGTCAATTCCTATCGTGCCGGCGGCGCCGGGATGCAACTGACCCATTTTCAAGTCCCGCTGGCCAAGGCGGAACTTGCCACCGGCCGACCGAATGAAGCTCTCGACGTCTTGGCCGATGCCTTAGCGCTGGTGGAAAAGACCGGTGAGCGCTATCTGGAGGCGGAGCTGCATCGCCTGAGGGGCGAAATTCTGATCGCCCAAGCGCCCAGCGATCCTGGGCCGGCGGAGCGGGCTTTCGAGAAGGGGCTCGCGGTCGCTCGCGCACAAGGAGCTCGGTCACTGGAACTTCGGGCGGCCATGTCGCTCGCCCGCCTGTGGCAGGTCGAGGGCAAGACGGCGGATGCCCGCGAACTCCTCACGCCGGTATACAACTGGTTTACCGAGGGCTTCGACACGCCCGATCTAGTGGACGCTAAGATGCGCCTGGGGGAACTGCGTTGATTTTTCATTTGATACGGTAAACGGCTCGCACCACTTGCATCGCAATTTCTCAAAGTGCGGCGACTGTTAGAACCGCCAATGTCTCTTCTTGGCTACAAGCGGGAGTGCCAGAAAGCTGCCAGCCAAGGGAAATGTACCCCCAGCAGCGGAAGTCGGAGCCTGGCTGTCGGCCATCATGAGGATTTGTGTCAACGCCGGACTAAAAATACATCGCTGGCCGGAGTAAGAATGCATCATTGAGGCGGGGTAGAGTCGGTCCACCTTGGTTGATGTGGTGCGCGGTTTTGCGGGTTAGCGTCTAGAAATGATTGCCTTCGAGCGATAGTAAAATGGACATGAGGTTTCCCACGCACATACAAGCCTTTT
>JAPUKX010000201.1 GCA_027295435.1 Planctomycetota bacterium
GTTCCTCGGAACCGCTTGGTCGAGAGGTTGGCGAACCGCCATTTTCGTACGATCTCGTAGTATTTGTTTTCCCATTGCGTCGAAGTAGGCCGAGCGCGCCAGTCGCCGGAGACGACGCGGTCGAAGAACCGTTCCCAGTCGGCTACCGACAGCTCATCCGCCTCCATGCGGTCTAGCAATTCGCCTGCAAGGAGACCAGAGGCGTCATCGACGAACACCAGCAAGTAGATCAGTGCGGCATTGGATACCAGTGACCACCAGCCGTCCCGCTGGATCTGGGGGCACATGATGCCCAAACGGCCGGCGAACATCATCAGCAGCGCAACGACCGCCCAGCGCCAGCGGCGGCGGGTTGTGAAGAGTTTGCGTTCGCGCTTGGCGAGGTGGCCGCATTCGGGGCAGCGCAGGCGTTCGGCGCCGGTCATGTCGTACCAGCACTTGGGGCAGCGTCGGCGGCCTTTGGCGCGGTCGTGTAGCAGCGCCCACCACATCAGGACCAGGCCGAACACGCCGAGCGCTGTCCCGCCGATCCACCACGGCCAGTCTGTACCGGGGTAGCCGGTCATCGGTATCAGTTGCGTAACAGTAGCCTCGCCGGGCAGGGCGAGGGGGTGGGTTGGCGAATCCGCGAGAATACGACATCCGCCCGCAGGCTGTCAGCCCGCGGCTATCGGCCACAAAGACGCTACACTCTCCGGGCTGATTGCGGCCGACCGCACCACAAGAAATCAAGGAGGTTTCTCAGATGACATCCGTAACCGTTTCCAGTGCTTTCGAGATCGGCAAGGCGACGCTTGATCTGGCCCGGCGGAGCACGCTGAAGCTGGTCCAAGATATCCCGCCGGACAAGCTCACCTACCAACCCGTGCCGAACACCAACCACGCGCTGTGGGTATTGGGGCAGCTGGCCTGCACCGACAACTTCTTCCTGACCTCGCTAGGCAAACTCGAGCCGGTCATCGAGGAATCCTGGAATAACCTATTCGGCATGGGATCGGAGCCGACCGATGATCCGCAGAGGTATCCATCGCTGGACGAAGTGAAGGCAGGGCTGGAGAAGGCGCGAACGGCGCTCGCTGCTTGGTTCCAGTCGATGGATGAGCAGCAGTTGCTCTCACCGCTTCCGGACGAGATAAGCAGCTTTGCGCCGAACTTTGCCGCTCTGATGGGTTCTATCGCCTGGCACGAAGGGTTACATGCCGGTCAACTGTCGGCGGTGCGGCGGAGTTTGGGCCTCCCACGCGCGCTTGAATGATGCAGATCTTTCGCGGCCGGCCTTTTGTGCCGGCGCGTCGCGTCGCTCACGGATCGGATGCGGACGGATCACGCGGTTCATTCCAGCCGCCAATCCCTGGGTGGAGCCGGTCTGTTGCGGCTTTGCACGACCAGTGGGATGGTGAATTGGCCTGCCCAGTATCTCGATGCGGGGCCGGATCGCAGCGCGAGCGCCGGGTCGCCGCGGACGCGCATCTGCCAGCGACCGTCGGTCTCGTTCGCCTGCATCAGCAGCGGCACATCTTCGTGGACGACGAGCCAGTTGACGCCCCGGCGGCCGGCCGCGGCTTCGCCCGCCAACCACCAGATGTCGAGGCGTCGGGCCGGCGCGCCATCGTAAAGAAGCTCGATGCTCGCTCCGATGGCAATGTCGTTGAACGCAATGCCCAACGTCGGGCGATGGTCGAACCGCACACGTACCGGCGACCGCCCGCTGGTCCATTTCACCACGCCGTGGGCGAACGCGTCCATCACAGCTTGATCGAGCTTCTCATCGCGTACGGGGCGAAGCATGTCCGCCAGTTCGCCATTGACCTCGATGGCCACGCTGATCGTCTGGCGCTGGACCGCTTCCCACGAGGCGTCCGGCTCTGGTCCGCGCCGTTGGACCGAGACATCGAAGCGAAGCGGCGATAGTGCCGATGGCACGTTGATGATGATCGGGAACCGCCGCGCCCCCCGGCGGGCGGGGCTGCGAGTCACGGTGATCGGTTCAGCCCCGTTCCACTTCGGCGTCAGTTGAACCCGGCACGAAGTACCCGACGGCCACCAGTCCCGCACGGCCAGTTCCAGACACAGGGGTGTGTCCTTTGGCCAGGGCCGACGGATTCGCACGTCCACCCACGCGGGCAGATCGAGCAGCGCGCTGTCCAGATCGAGTTCGGGGGGGAATACGTTTCTCCGACGGCCCAGCAAGACGCCGTATTTTTCCTGCCATCGCTCCGTCACCGGCCGGGCCCGCCAGTCACCCTTGATGGACCGGCCGATGAGCGCGCGCCACTGGCCTTCGGTCAGTTGCTTGCTAGCCATTCGGCCGGTGAGCTCGGAGATGAGGCCGCCGTCGGCGCTGCCGGCCATCGGAAGGCAGCCAAGGATCAGCGTCGTCGGGAGCAGTGACACCCATCCGCCCTGCTGAGCCTGCTCAATGGTCCAGGCTGAGCCCAATGCTGCGACGAGCGCTGCGGCCCCAGCGGGGACCCATCGGCGGCGCGTCTTATGCAGGCTGCGCTCTCCTGTAGCGGTCAAGCCGCATTCCGGGCAGGTCATCCCAGGCGTATGGGACAGGTCATACCAGCAGCGTGGGCAGCGGCGGCGACCGCGTGCCCGGTCGCCGAACAGCCCCCACCACGTCACGGCCGTGCACAGTCCCAGCAGCCCGAGGCCGAGCAGCCACATCAGCCAGTAGCCGAGATCGCTCCCGCTCACGCCACCAGTGTATGGCACCGAGGCGAGGAGGCGTCGAGGATGAGCCGGTGGGCCTGTCCCGCCGGGAAGCCAATGTAATGCTGCCTGGGCGTCAACCTCCGAGTTCTCCATCTTTGATGCGGGGAGTTCATGCAAGCGCGGCATCACGCAGCTGTGAGCTGGCCAGTCTCGGCGCGGGTCGTGTTGGGATTTCTAAGCCCAATGATCGCGCTAGAATCGCGACTTACTTCGCCGACCGCAATGGGTGCCTGTCATGCCGGTGATTTCACTTTCCAACGTGCATCATGCCTACGGCAGCCAGGTCGTGCTCGACGGGGTGGCGGCATCGATTGAGCCGGGGGAAAAGATCGGCCTGGTCGGGCGAAACGGCAGCGGCAAGACCACGCTGATGCGGGTCATGCTCGGCGAGATCAGCCCCGATTCGGGGGCGGTACAGCTTCGGCGGGGTGCCGGGGTCGGCTACCTTCGCCAGGACCCCGCCTTCGACCCCAACGAGACCGTGCGCGACGCAGCAGAAGGAGCCTTTGCACACCTGCATCGGCTGCACCAGCAACTCCACGATGTCTACGAGAAGATGACCGCAGCGTCGGGGGTTCCCCTGGATCGGTTGCTGAAGCGCCAGGCCGCGCTGGATGGACAGATCAAGGCCGCGGGCGGATATGCCATCGATCACAAGATTGACGCGGCGCTGCACGGGATGGGGTTCATGGACGAGCAGTTTGGCCTGGCGACGGCAGTGCTCTCCGGCGGCCAGCTCTCGCGCCTCGGCCTGGCCCGATTGTTGCTCGAAGAGCCGGACCTGCTGCTGCTGGACGAGCCGACCAATCACCTGGACATCGACGGCCGGCAATGGCTTGAACAATTCCTGGCCCAGGAGTACCGCGGCGCGGTGCTGCTGGTGAGCCACGACCGCTGGCTGCTCGATCGGGTGGTCGGTCGAATCATCGAGATCGAGCGCGGGTCGCTGCGCGACTATCCGGGCAACTACAGCAAGTACGTTGATCTTCGTCGGCAGCACAAGCTCACCGAGGCTCGCACATATGCGAAGCAAGTCGAGATGATTCGCCGGGAGGAGCGGTTCATCGCCCGCTACAAAGCCGGCCAACGGGCCAGACAGGCCAAGGGCCGCCAGAGCCGCCTCGAACGCTTCCGGCGCGACAAACTGATCGATCCGCCGAGCGAACTCGACGAAATGAGATTGACGCTGCCCAAGGCCCCGCGATCCGGCGAACAGGTGATCGTTGCCGAGAGCATCTCCAAGCGGTACGGCGACACCGTGCTGTTTGAGGATCTGACTCTGACCATACGCCGGGGCGATCGCGTCGGCATCATCGGTTCCAACGGCGTGGGCAAGACAACGTTGGTGGAATGCCTGCTGGGGGAGCTGGAGCCGCAGAGCGGGGCTGTGCGAATGGGATCGCGGCTGAGCGTGGGCTACTACCGACAAAGGCAGGAGCACCTGGATCTGGAGCTTCCTCTGTGGCGGTACCTGCAGTCCGTGATTGTGTCGTTGGACGGCCAGGCCCGGGGGTCGGAGCAGCAGGCTCGCGATCTGGCCGGGGCATTTCATTTCTCCGGTGACGAACAAGACAAGCTTCTGGGCGACTTGTCGGGGGGTGAGCGCAGCCGGGCGGTGCTGGCGGGGATTGTGGCCGGTGCACATAACCTGCTCATACTGGATGAACCGACGAACCACCTGGACATTCCCTCGGCCGAGCAACTGGAGCAGGCGCTTTCGGTCGGCGGGGGTTACGCCGGCACCCTCTTGCTGATCACGCACGATCGGGCGTTGCTGGAGGCGACGTGCGAGACGTTATTGATCTTCGACGGCCGCGGCGAGGTGCGGGTGTTCCACGGCCGATATTCGCACTGGGCCGAGCAGAACCGCGCGATCGGCCATGCGGTCGCCGACCGGCGCAGCCGTAGCGGATTGCCGGCCGGGGCTACTCCGTTGCCGAGGTCGCAGCGGCCCGCAGCCGAGGCCGCGTGTGGCGTGAGCTTGGCCAGGCTGGAGCGCCGTATCGAAGCGTTGCAGCAGCGAATCGGCGAGGTCGATCAGCAGATGCTTGATCCGGCGGTTTACACAGATGGTGCACGGTGTAAGGCGCTCAAGGCGCAACGTGCGGAGCTTCTCAAGGAGCTTGAGCCGCTTGAACGAACCTGGGCCCGTCGCG
>JAPUKX010000202.1 GCA_027295435.1 Planctomycetota bacterium
GTTCGGGCCAATGGTGCAAGTCACCGTTGTGAGCGATCTGGACCAGGCGATCGAGCAGGCCAACGCCACAAAATATGGTCTGGCGGCGTCGATCTTCACGAATGATGATGCAGCCTACGAGACATTCTTCCGCCGGGTACGGGCAGGCTGCATCAACCGCAATACGGGGACAGCTGGGGCGTCAAGCAAACTCCCCTTCGGCGGCCTTGGCCACAGCGGCAACCATCGACCCGCCGCCGCCTTCAGCGTGGATTACTGTGCCTATCCAGTGGCCAACATGGTTGAGCATGCCGCTGGCGCTGCGCTTCCAGCCGGTATGCACTGGGACGACCGCTGGCTGTGAGCGAGCCGGGCGGGCGTGTCAGTGCGCAACGGCGGCGTCCTTGTGCCTTGCGTTTTTTCCCAAAGCGACGACGATGCCACGATGCCCGCAAAGAACGGACCTCGAACGACGCTGCCCGATGCCCGTGAGCGTCCCCGCTTCGCCGGCGTGGCCACGTTCTGCCGGTTCCCGCTGCTTGAATCGGTGCTGCCGGAGCAGCGGCCGGTGGACTGGGCGATCTATGGCGTGCCGTTCGATGGCGGCGTGACCTACCGGCCGGGTGCCCGCTTCGGCCCGCGGGCGATCCGCGACGCCTCGCAATACATCAAGCCCGTTCACCTCGAGCTGGGCGTCAACATCGCGGAGATATTCTCTCTTGCCGATGCGGGCGATGCCCCGATCAAGCCTTATTCCTGTAAGGACACAATCGACGCCGCTTGCGGCTTCGCGCTTGTGCTGGGCGATCCGGCGATAACAAAGCTACTGGCGGTCGGCGGCGATCACTCGATCGCGTATGCCAACATCAAGGCGACGTGGCAGCGGCGCGGCCGGCCCAAGCGCGGTCTCGCCCTGCTGCATCTGGACGCTCATCTGGATACCGTCGAGTCCGTCTGGGGCGAGAAGTGGGGCCACGCCTCACCGTTGATCCGAGCCATTGAAGACGGCCTGATTGATCCGTCACGCATGCTCAGCGCCGGCATCCGCGGGCCGCACAACGCCATGGCCGATCTTGACTTCGCCACGGACCATGGCGTTGAGGTGGTGACCTATGACCAGTGGCGCAGCGGGGAGGGGACTGCACGACTCGACGCGTTCAAGAAACGCCTTGGCGACGACGAGGTCTACCTGTCTTTCGACATCGACTGCGTCGATCCGGCCTACGCGCCGGCAACCGGGACGCCCAGTTGCGGCGGCTTCACTTCCGCGGAAATCTTCGCGTTGCTGCGGCGCTTCGCCGGCGTGAACCTGGCCGGAGCCGACGTCGTGGAAGTCCTGCCCGATCGCGATCCGAGCGGGGTCACGGCCCTGCTGGCCAGCCACATCATCTTCGAGATACTCAGCCTTGCGGCTGTGCGGGAGGCTCGCGGTGGCCGGACGGGGTGAAATCGTGCCACACATTTCCTCAATACACAGTGTTCTCGGTTCCGGCGATTACCGCCATAGAAGGATGCACCAACACGGAGGCCTGGAAATGCGACGCTTGATGGGCTTGGCTCTTGTCCTGCCGTTGCTGGTTGCGCTGCAAGCCTGTTCGTTTCATTTCGATGGCCTGGCCAAGGCGCGGACGACCCTCAGCCAAACCGCTGAGCACGTCCCCGGGTCGGGGCTGGTGGTCAAGACGCGAAACGGCCGGGTGGAAGTCATCGCTGATCCCCAGCGGTCTGACGTCGCCATCGAGGCTCGCCTCAAGTGCGTGGGATCGACGCAGGAGGAGGCCGATGACCGGCTGGCTCAGGCGAGGATAAGCGTGACGCGAGGGCTGGACGGGGTGCTTCTGATCAAGCCGATCTTTCCTGGAGGGGCCCGAAGCGGTGACGGGGCGAGCATCAGCATCGTGCTGCCCGACGCTGACGGCGTCGAGCTGGACACTTCCAACGGGTCGGTCACCGCACGGGGCCTGACCGGCGAGCTCGTCATCGACACCTCCAATGGCTCTGTTGACGTGGTCAATCACCGTGGCTCCGCTGAGATAGACACGTCCAACGGCCGCGTCGAGGTTATCGACCTCGCCGGCTCGCTGCTCATCGACACATCCAACGGTTCTGTGCACGTGGAGAATCTCGCCGGCCCGGCGACGATCGACACGTCCAACAGCTCGATCGTCCTTTCCCTTGGTGCTGACCAAAGTGGGCCTCTGGACCTTGACACGAGCAATGGGTCGATCCGGGTCCGTGTCGGCCAGGGGTTTGTCGGCCCGGTGACCCTGGATACGTCCAACGGCTCGATCGCCGTTACGGACCGCCTCGGCCGAATCGCCACGAAGACGATCGGCAAGACCGGCGGCCGGATCGTCGTGGGCGAGGGCGGCGACCCCTCCCGCCTCGACACGTCCAACGGTCGAATCGAGTTCACGATCGAGGGATGAATGGGGTTGCGGGAGTCTGATTCACCCGCGATGCCCGGCTCCAAACAGCGGTGGGTAGACCGCTTGCTAACGCACTCGGCTCGTAGCGCTCGCCACGGCAAGGACCAGCTGTCAGGCGTCGCGCAGAGCCAGGATTAGCTCGACCTTGCCGACCTGTTCGTCCATCTGCTGGGCGATTTCAAGGGGGCTGCGGCCGGTGTCAGCCAGCTCATAGACGCCTTGCGTCAACGGGTCCAACGGGCGGGGCGGGTCGTGAGATGGTTTGGATGGCCCGGGGTCGGGGCCGCCGAAGGCACCCTCACGCCCGACCACCGAGTCGTCGGCCGCGCTGAGGCCGGCATCCTTCGCCTCGGATAACTGTGCGATACGCTCATCCGCTTCTTGGAGAAGGAGTTCGAGGCGCTGGGCCTTGTTGTCCAACTGGGCCCCCAGGCGGCGGGCGGTATCGACAAGTTGGGCTGAAACGGCCTGGGCATCATCGTGGCGGTGACGCACCGCCTTGATATGCTCGATCCATTCACGGGGTGACGGCCGGTTCATGTTGCGTCGGGCGATCTTGCCGCGAACGGACAGCGTCAGGATCACCCCGAGTCCGACCACCATGATGACCAGGAGCATTTGTGCCCATATGGGCGCCCCCGCGTCCAGCGGTGTCGAGACCTGCCCAATGAGAATAAACACGGTCGAACCTCCATGTTCTGAGCCGGCGTGATGTCGGCCGGCTTGCCGTCATTCCTCTGACATTCCGCGCTGTGAACATATTATCTCGATATGTCAAGCCCTGCACAATCTGATTTCTCTAAAGTGAGGTCTCGCGGCCCAGGTGGATTGCTGCCGGTGGCGGCACGACGCCATTGGCTGGTTGCCGAGGTCGCCCGCTGCTTGGGCCGTCGCTGCGGGGTGGCGGGGGGAGCAAGGGTGGTCGTCGGCGTCAGCGGGGGCGCCGACTCGCTCGCCCTGCTGTTGGCCTTGGCGGCGATTCGCCAACGGCGGCGAGGGCCCGGGCCGGCCATTGAGCCGGTGGCCGCGCATGTCAATCACCATCTGCGTGACTCGGCTGATGAGGATGCCGCGTTCGTAGCCGAGGTCTGCGATCGCCTCGGCGTGACTTTGCAGACGCAACACGTGCATCCCGCCCGGATGCCGGGCAACCTCGCCGCCAATGCCCGGCAGCTGCGCTACGAAGCCCTGGGTCGGGTGGCGGCGTCGGCGGAAGCGGGATACGTGGCCGTGGCCCATCACGGCGAGGATCAATTGGAAACGCTGCTCATCGCCCTGTGTCGCGGGGCGGGCCTCGACGGACTGTCGGGTATGGCCTGGAGCCGGCCGCTCGTCGGCCCGGTGTCGTTGATCCGCCCGTTGCTAGGGGTGGGCAGATCAGCTTGTGAGGATCTGTGCTGCACAGCCGGCATCCAATGGCGCGACGATCCAACCAACGTCGATCCGACAACGGTCCGTGGGCGGCTTCGCCGCGATGTCCTGCCGGTGCTGGAGGAGCTTTGGCCGGAGGCTGCGTCTCGGGCCGCCGGCGCCGCCGACGTGGTCCAAGCGGCCCGCACCGCCCTGGAGCATCAGCTTCAGGAGGCGTTCGGCGGCCCATCACAGCGTTGTTGGGACCGGACTCAGCTTGCGGCTCTGCCGCTGCCGATCATCGCCGCCGGCCTGCGCCGCGCCCTGATGGATGAGGTGGACGGCGCTGGCGATGGGCTTGGCCAACGGCATCTGCTGCCGGTCGCCGAGGCCATCAGGGATAGTGACCCTCGCCCGCGCCGATTCGACTGGCCCCGCGGCCTGACGGTTGTGGTCACGTCCAAGCAGGTGCAGTTGCGAAGGCATGTGCCGGCGGATACGGATCCGCGGCTATGACCCGATACGTTCTTGGCCGTTCATGTAGGGTCGCAACACCTGCGGCACGGTGACCGAACCATTCTCGTTCTGATAGAGCTCAAGGATTGGAATCAGAATCCGCGGGCTGGCGATGACGGTGTTGTTCAGCGAATGGCAGAATACGGTCTTGCCGCCGGAGGCTTGATCACGATATCGCATGTTGAGTCGGCGGCACTGATAGTCATAGAGGCGCGACGCGGAGTGGGTCTCTCCGAAGGCGCCAATCGGCCGGTGGGCGTCGTCAAGCGGTCCGCGCCCGGGCATCCAACACTCGAGGTCGATCATGTCGGCGTTCTTGGGGCCTAGATCGCCCGTACAGCATTGCACCAACCGGTAGGGCAGCTCCAGCCGTTGGAGCAGCGTCTCTATGATCTCGATCATGGTGCGATGCCATTGGCGGCTTTCGGCCTCATCGGCCCGACAGATGACGACCTGCTCGACCTTATCAAACTGGTGGACGCGAAACAGCCCGGCGGTATCTTTGCCCGCAGCGCCGGCTTCGCGGCGAAAGCATGTGGACACCGTTGCGTATTTCAGAGGCAAGGCGTCGGCATCGATGATTTCATCGGCGTGTAGTGCCATCAGGCTTACCTCGCCGGTCCCGATGAGGAACAGATCGTGGCCGGCCCCTCGTGTGGATTCCTCGATGTGGTAAGCCTGGTCCCGCCCAGCCGGAAAGAAGCCGGTGCCCACCATGCACTCCTCTCGGACCAACGCGGGCAGCGACATCGCCACGAAGCCGTGCTCGTCAGTGATGCAATCAAAGCCAAGGCGAAGCACCGCCTGATGAAGACGCATCCCGTCGCCCCTCAGCACGTAGTGACGGGCGCCGGCCATCTTCACTCCGCGCTCAAAGTCCGCCAGCTTCAGATCGCCCAGCAGCTCCAGATGGGTCTTTGGTTGGAATCCCTTGTTCGTGACAAACGATTGGTTGGGGTCGAACCAAGGCGGGTACCAGCGGCGAATCTCCACGTTGTCCTTGGGCGAATCACCCTTGGGCACATCAGGGTCCGGCGGCTGGGGGATTTCCAGCCACAGTGACCGCCAGTCGCGTTCGATTTTGGCGATTTTTCGATCGAGGCCTTGTATCTCGGTCTTCAGAGTGGAGGGTTGCTGCTGCAACAGTTCGATCGCCGCCTCGAGCTTCTTACGCTCCGACGGGTCGGCGTCGGACAGTTGCCCCATCGCCGTTCCGATCTCTGGGCCGATCTTCCTGCTCAGCTTCTTCTGCTGGGCGCGCTTGGACTCCTGCTCGGCCAGCAGACGCCGGCGTTGTTCGTCAAGCTTCACCAGGCGATCGATGTCAACGTCGATGCCCTTGTCCCGGGCGCCGCGCTTGAATCGTTCGGGGTCGTCGCGAAGCTGCTTGAGGTCGATCATCGCCGGGCATGGTATTGTAAAGCCGCGACCAGTGGTCGCGGTCTGTTCGAGCGTCAAAGCGGTGCCGGGACTCGTT
>JAPUKX010000203.1 GCA_027295435.1 Planctomycetota bacterium
GACGTGATCCAGGCTCGGCGGTTCGAAGTGATCGACGGCGAGGGTCAGGTGGTGTTTGCCGCGACGGCCGGGGCCAAGGGTGGACAGGTTGATCTGTGGAACAGCGCCGGGGATGATGTGCTTCGGCTCTCGGTCAACGATAGCGGCGGCGATCTGGCCGTTTGGAATGATGCGGGCAAGAACGTCTTCGGGGCGTTTGCGACGCCTCAAGGCGGGGAGATGGCTCTCTGGAACGCCTAGGGGCAACGAGTCATGCGCAGCCTCGCCGACACCCACGGCGGTAAGATCGAGCTCATCAACACGATGCGGCAGAAACCGGCGTTCACGGCGGGCACCAGCCACCACGGTGGACTAATCACTGTTTCAAGCACCGCCGGCCAGGTGGTCTTCTCAAGCAACGCGACGAATGACGGCGGGCAGCTCTTCGTAAACAATGCCGATGGATCAGCGGTGTGGACCGTCTCCCCGGATGAGCGTGGAGCTGGATTGGTGAGCATCGCCGACGCCCTCGGCCAGCGGCGCTTCACGGCAGGCGTGAACCCCCAAGGCGGTGTAGCCCGTTTCTACGGCCCGGGCGACACACCGACGGTGATTGCCGGCGCTTCGGCTACAAGCGGCGGCGGGCGGGTGGATGTATTCAATTCCCAGGGGTTTCGCGTGTTCTCTACCGCAGCCGATCCCGATGGAGGCGGGCAGCTCAATCTGGCCAACGAGGCGGGTATGGTGCTTTTCTCGGTCGATACCGTCAAAGATGACGGTGCTTTGCTAGCCCTAATGAACAGTGCCGGCACCAGACTCTTCCTGGTCGGGAGTCGCCGGATGGGCGGCTTGATGAACCTGATGAACGGTCAAGGCAACGTCGTGTTCATCGCCGGCACCGACGAGCAAGGCATGAACGGTGCAGTGTCAATCAAGAACGGCACGGGCAGGGAGATGGTCCATGTCGGGGTCACTGATGCTGACGACGGGGCGGTGACGGTCTGGGACGCGGCCGGTCGCACCAAGCGGACCTTGTCCACACGTCGCTAGGCCGCCTACGGAGCAGCTGTAGCCTCCGTGACACGCCGCGGCCGCCATGCTTGCCCCAGATCGCCCAGACCGAGCGATCCATCGCCCACGCAACGTCTTAACGATTATCCCCTTTGCCGGCACGCCGCGCCGGGCTACATTTCCGTAGGGCTGCGGTTGTCGCCACCGACGCCCCGAGCACCGCGAGAAGAGTGAATGTCTGAAGTCGATTCGCAGCCATATCTCCGTCTTGTGGGCTGTGATGATTGGCCGGTTGCGGCTGCATCGAGCGCGGCTCGAGGGGCGCCCGTGCGGTTGGCGGCTGAGAGCCGGGATGCGATTCACAACCCCCCCCTGGAACCGACCGATCCACGCTGGATCCTGGCGGCTCGAGCATATTCACAGCTTGAGGATCAGACGCTGACATTCCAGCACCGTGAGCGTCTATTGCGAATGGGCAGGCAACTGGGCGTTCGTCCATCGGACGTAAACATGATCATCGCCATTGTTCAGGACCACGCCCGCCGGGGTATCGACCTGTCGGAAGCTGTGGAGGCTATCGCGCTGCTCAAGCAGCCGGGTGCGGGCCCCTCGGCAGGTTGGATCTGGGCTCGATGGGCAGCGGCCGTTGCGACGGCCCTGGTCGCCAACGCATTGCTCATCTGGTGGCTGACCGCATGATCCCCGAGAGCTCACGGCAGCCTCATTAGGAATCCTTTGCGGTCGACTTCCTGCTTCGCATCAGGCCCCGCTAAGCCCCGTCAAGCGAGGGGTCTGACACCTGATGGGTGGCGCGCGGAGGGGTGCACAACCTGATCTCGCCCTGGGCGACTCGCTCGGCCAGCCCCAGCTCCAGCAGGGCCTCTAATGCCGCCTGTTGCTCCGCCTGCTTCTTGGACGGGCCCCAACAGGCCTTGAAGCGTCTGGTGCCGATCTCGACGGCGACCTCGAAGCACTTGGCGTGGTCCGGCCCCTTTTCGTCAAGGACAATGTATTGCGGCGAATATCGGAGATGCTGCTGGGCGTCCTGTTGTAGCACAGACTTGAAGTTGAACTGATGCCCGGAGCCGGCCGCCTGCTCGATGATTGGCTTGATTCCTTTGAGGATGAACCGCCGAGCGGCCTCTATGCCGCCGTCAACGTGCAGAGCCCCGATCAGCGACTCGTAGACCGCCGCCAGCACTGATCGTGGTAGCACGCGGTGATCGGACATGCCCTTGCCGAGTCGAAGCAGCTCATCGAGCCCGAGCTCCTGGGCAATGTCGGCACAAGTGCGCCTGCTGACAACCGACGATTTGATCTTCGTCAAATCACCTTCCATCAGATCCTCATACCGCTGAAACAGATAGTCACAGACAACCATCCCCAGCACGGCATCTCCGAGGAACTCCAGCCGCTCATTACTCTGCAGGCGCGAGTCAGCCACCGAGGCGTGCGTCAGCGCGCGTGCAAGCAACTGCCGATCGGAGAATCGATGTCCCAACAGCCGCTCAGCCGTGCGAATGTCCTCAGGGTCCATGGCATCCGGTCGTCGATGAGGGATCGGTGCAGGCCGTCAACGACACCCCGGCTCCTGCGGGAACGTCGCGGAGACCTGCCGCATCGTGCTGGTGCTGGGCGGGCTTTGCAGTCGCTGAAACTATGGCGGCTGCAAAACGCGCTCAGTGGAGCCTCCGCAGCTCCAGGTCACAACAAACTATATAGCACGTGGATCGGCTTCTGCCAACCTCGGCCTTAGCCATCCTCACAAGTTCAGCCGCCAACCTGGTGATACGCGATCCCGAACTTGAATCAAGACAGCCCACAGGCCGTGGCTGCTGATTCGCTTGAGAGGCTGGCTTGGGACCGCCGTTGATGCTACGCTGTCTCCATCGCTCGTCGGCCGGCTGTTCCAGACCGGCGGCATCGAGAGTAGGTAGATCGGAACGACTCCCCCATGCACTACCCGCGTCATATAAGCAATATCAAGCGGAAGCGGAAGTTGAGCTTCCGAGCCCGTATGAAGACGAGCCTGGGGCGGAAGATGATCAATCGCAAGCGCCGCATGGGCCGGCGCCTGGCCCCGGTGTGACCCCGACGGCGCCGCCCCAATCGCCAATCCGGCGTTAGCGCCCGTGCTCAAAGCGTGGGGCTATCCGAGCGGCCTCCAGCCATCGCGTACGTTGGCGTTCATTCCCGAAAGGCCAGCTCAATCAGCCCCTTGGCCGCTTCCTCGGGCGCGGTGTCGGTCACATCGTATTCCAGGTCCGCCAGCTCGCGGTAGGTCGGTTCCCGTTGAGCCAGCACCGCGGCGGTCTCCTGCGCCGGATCGCCTTGGGTCAGCGACGGCCGATCACCGGGGTCGTGCGCCAGACGACGAACCAACTCGTCCGTCGCGCACCGGAGATAGATGACTTTGGCTCGCCCAGCGCGCTGCTGGGCAGCAATGCGCTGGCGAGCGGCTGGAATGATCGGCGTCCCGCCGCCGAGTGCGACAACCTGGTCATCGGCATCGAGGGTTTTCGTGAGCATCCGCACTTCGGCATCGCGCCAAGCGTCCTCCCCATGGACCGCCCATGCGGCGTGGACCGATGACGCAGCGAAGGTCGCCAGCACGCGCTCATCGAGCTCGATGAACGGCCGTCGCTGCAGCTCGGCAAGCCGTCGGCCGATCGTGGACTTCCCGCAGCCGCGCAAACCCATGAGAAGCGTGTTCATGCTCATGGTTGTACGGCCGATCGGCGGACATATGCAAGACCTGCCACAGCGCCCGCAGCGCCGCCACATCCGCGAGGTGCGCTGGGGGCGTGTCCCTGATCATACGAAACACTGCAATACGAATCGCTACGCGGCCTGCCGGGCCGTGCCGCTCGCCAGATAGCTGACCAGCCGGTCGCGATCGGAACGATCTGGGAATTCGACAAAGCGTAGGGCCATGCGGCGCGGTCCCGGATCATCTTCGGCATCGTTCACCCAGACCACGCTGGCCCAGGCTTCAACGCTGTGCTCCAACGGCGCACCGGGCAGATTGAGACGCACGGCGATGGATTCTCCGAGCTCAAGCGGCTCATCCAGTTCAATACGAACTCCGCCCTCGCTAACGTCATAGACGTGCCCATGCAGCCCATGCGTCCCGATCTCAGGGAGCCGCCGGGCCACCACGGTGGCGTACATCGGCAGCATTCGAAACCGCCTATGCACGCGACGGTTAGGTTGATCGCTCGCGTCCATGTCACCTGCTCCGACGACGGCTTCGTGCCGTCGCATGATGGAGATGACTATCGGCCATAGGGCGGTCCGTCTTGAAAGACGACCCTCCAGCGGCTGGCCGGCACCATCTTAGAGAGGAAAACCCGACCTACAGGATCGACGCTGAGACTCTAACCGTGGGGGTGTGTTGGTCTGGCCAGGAGTTGAATGTTGAGCCCGTCCACGTGAACGCCCAGCTTCAGTTCGATTTCGGCGATGACGGATCGGGGCAAATGTTCGATCAACTTGGACCCGAGCTCGCTGGGAACATCCTGGATCTTGTTGCTCTCCCGAAAGCAGACATGCAGATGTTCGCTTGTGTCGGCATCATATCGGCAACTGCCATTGCTGGTCGGCAGCTTGCGGGCCAGCCCGGCCTTGCACAAGGCCTCGAGCGTGTTGTATACGGTGGCAAGGCTGAGCCGAGTTGTGCTTGGCTTGACCGTGAGGAACAGCTCTTCTGCGGTCGGGTGGCTCTTGCTCTCGGCCAGGCTCTCATACAGCGCCCGCCGCTGGGCCGTACATCGAAGGTTGTGCCGGGCAAACAGCTCGCGAGTCGTCGCCATCATCAGCCTTCCTGGACGAATCGGCTCCGGGGCCTCAGAATCAACGCTGGATTATTGTCCCGGTCTCAGGACAAGACCACTTTTGGGTAGTGATTGAATCCGAATCTCATAATTCCCCTTCCGCCGGGCAGGAGCGCCTATGGCCGCCAAGATTCTTCGAGGACCCCAAGACGCACCGATCGACCCGCTCCGCAACAAGACTGTCGCGGTTGTCGGGTTCGGCAACCAGGGCCACGCCCACGCTCTGAACCTGCGCGAGTCAGGGATTGAGGTTGTGGTGGCCAACCGGCACGATACGCCCAATGGTCGCCGAGCCCTAGCGTGCGGGTTTGAGCCGATGAAGATTCCACAGGCGGTCAGCGATGCCGATTTGGTCATCATCGCCCTTGCTGACGAAGCCCAGCCCCACCTGTACCTCCATAGTATCGCGCCGAATCTGAAGGCGGACGCGATCGTGGGCTTTCTGCACGGATTCAACATCCGCTATGGCTTGATCGAGCCTGCTGCGGATGTGGGGGTGATCCTAATTGCTCCGAAAGGACCGGGCCGCACACTGCGGCGGCTGTATGGCCAAGGCCATGGCCTGCCTTGTCTGTTCGCAGTGCATCAGGATTCGCCGAAGTCGGACGCAGAGGCGATCGGCCTGGCCTGGGCCAACGCGATCGGGTGTGCGCGAGCGGGCATCATTTACACCAGCTTCGCCGACGAAACTGAAACCGATCTGTTTGGCGAGCAGGCGGTGCTGTGCGGCGGCATGTGTGAGCTGATCCTGGCTGCGTTCACGGTGCTGACTGAAGCCGGGTATCCTGCGGAACTGGCCTACCTGGAATGCTGCCATGAGGTCAAGCAGATCGCCGATCTGGTTTACGAGCGCGGGTTGGCCGGCATGTACCAGGCCGTCAGCAACACGGCCGAGTTCGGCGGCCATCGTGTTGGACCATTACTGATCGACGACTCCGTTCGACAGCGGATGCAGCTCATCCTGCGCGAAGTGCGCGACGGCACGTTCGCCAAAGCGCTGCGCCAGGACTATGACCGGGAATTTGCGTGGTTCAAACACCAGCGCGAACGGGCGCAGCGTCACTCCATAGAGCCAGCCGGCCGGGTCGTGCGCTCGCTCATGCCCTGGCTGTCAGAACCACAGGACTCAGACTCATCCAGCGGCCCCTCGCCGAGTGGCGCGTGATTCGCAGGGAAGCAGCGATTTGAACATCTACGAAGCAATCGTCCTGGGCGTGGTGGAGGGCATCACCGAATACCTGCCGATCAGCTCGACCGGGCATCTGATCATCACCTCCGCTCTGCTCAATCTCAATGAGACTGCTGAGGTCAAGCAGGCCGTTGACGCCTTCAACATCGTGATCCAGGGGGGAGCGATCGGGGCCGTGCTCGGTCTCTATTGGAAGCGCGTTCGACAGATGATTCGCGGTCTGCTCGGCAAGGACCACGATGGCCGAAAACTCCTGGTCAATCTGTTGATTGCATTCGCACCCGCTGCGATACTTGGACCGTTCCTTGCAGGGACCATCAAGTCGCACCTGTTCTATCCCATCCCCGTCATGGCCGCTCTGGCGATCGGGGGCTTGGTGATGGTGTTCTTGACGAAATGGCAGAGGAAGTTCTTCCACGCCAATGAGAGCCTAGAGCCGACCGATTCACACAACTACGTGGATATCGAGCACCTGACCTGGCTGAGATCACTGATCATTGGTCTGCTGCAGTGCGTCGCGATGTGGCCGGGTACAAGCCGATCGATGATGACGATCGTGGGCGGCATGGGTGTCGGGCTTCGACCCAAGCACGCCGCTGAGTTCAGCTTTCTGCTGGGGTTGCCAACGCTTGGAGGCGCCTGCGTCTACAGCGCCGCAGAGAACTTTCTGGGAGATGGCCCGAATATGTTCGAGCTGCTGGGCGTCTGGCCGCTGGTGATCGGCTTTGTCGTCGCGACGATCTCCGCCGCCCTGGCTGTGAAGTGGTTCGTCGGTTATCTGAGCAACCATGGCCTCGCGCTATTCGGCTGGTACCGCCTTGCGTTGTGTGTGGTGCTGGGTGTGTTGTATCTGCAAGGCACGCTGACAATCTCCCCCAGCTAAGTTGGTGCGCACTACCGCTACTCTGAAGGCGTATCCGCCAGGGCCTGGGCCATCAGGTCGCTGTAGCCGGCGCTGACCGGCTCGCCCAGGGTCGGCCCAAACACCTCGCGAAGATGGTTGATCGCCAGGTGGCACTCTTGCACATCGAAGTTCCGCGAGACGACCGCTTCGAACTCGATGAACGTTCCTATCTTGTCAACCTTATCGAGGTGAATTCGAACGTTGGCCAGCATCCACAGTTCCCGAACCTTGGTCACCTCCAGCCACACACGTAGACTGTGGGTCCCCCAGCGGCGCTTCGCTTGTTCGTCACTGAGGATGGTGTAGTGGCACATCCTCGGGCGAACATGGTCGGGGCGATGGTAGTAGATCCATTCCGTCGGTTCGCCGCGCGAT
>JAPUKX010000204.1 GCA_027295435.1 Planctomycetota bacterium
GCTCAATGGTGAGAATCCCACACTGCTGTATGGATATGGGGGGTTCAACGTGTCGTTGACTCCGTACTTTTCGACCACCCGCTTGGCGTGGATGGAAATGGGCGGCGTTTTCGCGATGCCCAACCTGCGAGGCGGCGGAGAGTACGGCGTCGAATGGCACGATGCCGGCCGGCTCGCCAACAAGCAGAATGTCTTCGACGACTTCATCGCCGCCGCCGAATGGCTCATCGCGAACAACTACACGCGCAGCGACAAGCTCGCGATCCAAGGCGGCAGCAACGGGGGCCTGCTCGTCGGCGCGTGCATGACCCAACGGCCGGAGCTCTTTGGCGCCTGCTTGCCCGCGGTCGGCGTGATGGACATGCTCCGTTTCCACAAGTTCACCATCGGCTGGGCGTGGGTGGACGACTACGGATCCTCCGACGATCGCGAGCAGTTCACAACGTTGCTCGCCTATTCGCCCTACCACAATGTGCGCGACGGGTCCCGGTATCCAGCCACGCTGATCACCACCGCCGACACGGATGATCGCGTGGTGCCCGGGCACAGCTTCAAGTTCGCCGCAGCCGTCCAACACGCGCAAGCGGGCGACGCTCCGGTCCTGATCCGAATAGAGACGCGGGCCGGCCACGGCGCGGGCACACCAACGAAAAAGATCATCGAGAAGTACGCTGACTTGTGGGCCTTCCTCGCCAAGACGCTGGAGATGTCGCCGCAGCCCCAGACGACGCCAACCAGTGGCTACTCCGGCCGGTAAACCCCCCCATGGGACGTGCCAAGTCCGGGTGAACCGGGCGGCTCAGCGGGCCGATATCCGTCCTATGCGCGAGTACGACTTGGTGTGCATCGGCTGCGGTCCGGCCGGAGAAAAGGCGGCCACCCAGGCCGGATACTTCGGCTACCAGGTGGCGATCGTCGAGCGCGAGGCCTGTCCCGGCGGGGCCATGGTCAACACCGGCACCATCGCCTCCAAAGCCCTGCGCGAGACGGCCCTGTTGTGCTCGGCCTTTCGTCGACGTCCGTTGCCGGGCCTGGAGTACATGGTCAATCGCGAGCTGTCCGTGACCAAGTTGATGGCCCAACGCTATCGGGTGCAGTACCAGGAGCACGATCGGATCGAATCGTCGATCGATCGTGAGCAGATCGATGTCCACCGTGGGCGCGGGCGCATCGCCGACGCACACACGGTCAGCGTCGAAGGGGTCGACGGCCAAACCACAACATTGAAAGCGAAGTTCATTCTGATCGCGACCGGATCATCACCGGTCCGGCCCGAGCACATCCCATTCGACCATCCGAGCGTGGTTGATGCTGACGGCATCCTTGAATTGACGGCTATCCCTTCGTCGATGCTCGTCGTGGGAGGCGGTGTCATCGGCTGTGAGTACGCCTGCATGTTCAGCGAGATCGGAGTCAAGGTCACACTCGTCGATCCGCGCCAGGGTTTGCTGCCGTTTCTCGATCCCGAATGCCGTGATCATCTGCTGCGAGCGATGACCGACGAGGGCATCGACGTTCGTCTCAACGCATCAGTCAAAACCGTCAAGTCGCTCGGCGACGAATCGGTGTCAGCTGAGTTGGACGATGGCGATGAGATTCGCTGCGACGTGCTATTGTGGTCAGCCGGGCGCTCCAGCAACACGCAGGACATCGGGCTTGACCAGGTCAAGATCAAGACCGGCCAGCGGGGGTTGGTCATTGTCAACGAGCACTACCAAACGAACGTACCGAGCGTCTACGCGGCCGGGGACGTGATTGGTTTCCCGGCGTTGGCTTCGACCTCGATGGAACAGGGGCGGGTGGCGGCGTGCCACATGTTCGGCATCGAGTTCAAGAAGAAACTCGCCGACACGCTGCCGATCGGCCTGTACACCATCCCTGCGATCTCGATGGTGGGAATGACCGAGCAGCAAGCCGCCGAAGCCGGCTGCGAGTTCGTCGTAGGACGGGCGCTGTACCGCTACAACGTCCGCGGACGAATGCTCGGCGACGAGGAGGGAATCGTGAAGTGTGTCTTTGACCGCCGTAGTCGCCGGCTGCTTGGCACAACGATCGTCGGCCAAGACGCCACGGAGCTCATTCACCTGGCGCAGTTCGCGATCACTTCCGATGCGGGAATCGACTACTTCATCAATGCATGCTTCAATTATCCATCGCTCGCTGAGTTGTACAAGTACGCAGCATACGACGCGCTTCAGGCGATCGCGGGGCGCCAAGGCCGCCGGCAGCCGCAATCCCGTGACCAGGCTGCATGATCGACCAACTCCTTTTTGTAGCCCCGACGAACACGAAGAGAAAGCCCAGGGAAAGCATTCCCCGGGGCTGTACCTCATCGCTTATCACTCATCCCTCATCACTTCCTCTTTCCCTATGGTTGCGCCTCCAGAAGCGCAAGCACCAGAGACGCGGACGCGAAGGCTTCGGAGTCGCTTGCGGCGATCAGCCAGGCCTGGTATGCGCCGACGCTGTCGAACCCCATCTGAGCGAGGGCGGCATTGAGCGAAGGATCGTTGCCCGATCCGTTGTCGCTGTTGCCTGTGCCCCCGTTGCCGCCGCCACCTTCCGTGGTGATTTGCAAGCGGTGCTCATACACTTCATGTTGGCTCAAAGCGGAGCTTTTCTACAGGGCACTCCCGTCCCCCTTTTCTTGCCTTGGCGGCCACGCTCGAACACCACACCGCTCATGATGGTCCAGGCCGTGGCTACGAAGACGCGGCTAGCCCACCCGCCTGATGCTTCTCAACAGAGCCAAAGGTGCTCTTAGAGAGCACGGGATATTCTTGAGACGGCCTCCTCAATCTGACCCTCATCCGCAAAGATCGAGAGCCTGACAAAGCCCTCTCCCTCGCTCCCAAACGCCGTGCCTGGAACCACCAGCAGCTTGCACTCGTCCAACAGCCGCTGG
>JAPUKX010000205.1 GCA_027295435.1 Planctomycetota bacterium
CCACCGTCCCAAGGTCGTTATCTGCGACGCCCACAACGGCATCGCCGAGCTGGTCGAATACTCGCCCGCGGAAGCGGCTGCGGCTGACCTATCTCGGTAACGACGGATTGTGCCAACATCACGACGCACGAAATCGGAACAAGGATGATCCGACGGTCATCCGCAGGAGTCATGAGATGCGCAGGAATCGAAGGCTCATCGTCGCCTTGCTGACTTGTACGCCCGCGCTGGGGCAGGTGGAGTTTCTCGAAGAGACGTTCGAGTACGACAAGGATTACCCCCCGGTCGGGTATTGGATCGGCAACGTAACCACACCCGCATCGTCCGAAGCGATCCTCGTCGGTGCTCTGGAAATCAAACTAGCCGATGACCGCTATGCGCTGCGGATGACGCTGCTTGGAGTGGGCGCGTTGAACAAGGAATGCGTGCTCGTCGCCGCGCGGGGGTCGGCTTTGACGTTCGATCTCGTCGCCGCGGGTGGGATGTACCGCTTCGTCGGTGAGATCGACGCGGCTGGACAACGACTTGCCGGTAAAGTTTCGCCAGTCGATGAGGCGGAAGGCGGCGAGGAACATTCTTCCTTTGAGTTTGCTCGCTCGATCCGCCCGACTGACCTACCCGACCCGCTGGCGTTCACCGGTGAGCTCGACGCGCAGGGCATGAAGCTCGGGATGTCGATCATCTTGGCCCGAACACCTGCCGGCAACTGGGTCGGCCACATCGACGTACCAATGCATGTGCTCAATGCGTTTCCTCTCATCAATCTCAGCGAAGACGAAGGGGTGATCCACGCCGTAATGGCGGTGCCGGGCGATCCCGCGATCGATGTCTCGCTCGATGAGCACAAGCAACACATGACCGGCACGTTCAAGCAGTCCGGCATGGAGCTTGAAATCGCCTTTGTGCGCGATGTGAACTATGCCTACAAGGAGCTGCCGCGCCCGCAACACCCCAAGCCGCCGTATCCCTATGAGGTGCGCGAGGTATCGATCGAGCATCCCGACGGCCACAGACTCGCCGGAACACTGACCGTTCCTGCCGGACAAGGGCCGCATCCAGCCGCAGTGCTGATCTCAGGTTCGGGCCCGCAGGATCGTGACGAGACTCTCTTGGGCCACAAGCCATTTCTGGTGATCGCGGATTACCTTACCCGCCACGGCATTGCCGTGCTTCGTTACGACGATCGCGGCACGGGCCAGTCAACTGGTGAGTTCTCCACCGCAACCACGCAGGACTTTGCCACCGATGCATTGGCCGCAGTCAACTACATCACGACGCAAGATGGTGTCGATCCCAAGCGCTTTGGTCTGATCGGCCACAGCGAAGGGGCCATGGTCGGGCCGATGGTCGCCGGCCTGACCGCCGACGTCGCCTTTGTCGTGCTGCTGGCCGGCCCGGGTGTCCCCGGCGACGAACTGCTCCGGGTTCAGTTGAAACTGGTGATGCAGGCAGGCGGGGCCCCGGAGCAAGCGATCCAAACCGCCCTAGCGCAACAAGCTCAGTTCTTCGAGCTCGTTCGCCAGGGCGCGTCCGCCGAAGACCTCCGTGAGGCGATGCGCCCGGTTCTCGAAGCCCAGATGAAGGCCATGGGTGTCAGCGACGATGAAGAACTGCCTGAGCGGTTGATCGAAGTCCAGTTGGATCAGCTTACCTCCCCCTGGATGCGGTTCTTCCTGACCTATGATCCGCGCCCTGCCTTGGCTGGGATCAAGTGCCCGGTCCTGGCCTGCAACGGCACGCTCGATCTGCAAGTCTGGCACGAGCAGAACTTGGACGTGATCGAACAGACAATCACCGAAGCAGGCGGCGACGTGACGGCGAAGCGATATGAAGGGCTCAACCACCTCTTCCAGCCGGCGACCACCGGCTCTATCGCAGAGTACGCCACGATTGAGATCACGTTCGACGAAACCGTCCTGCGTGACATCGTGCAATGGATCAAACGGAAGGTGACGGATTCAAAGCCGCGGACCAATATCCACCCCCCCGAAGCCGGACCTGAGGAGTCCGCGACGAAGGTCCGGGTAGGCATCGATCATGAATCGATGAGCGCGCTGCCTCTACAATGTATCCATGCACCCGAGCGTCTCGCGTGGCAAGCAACTCCTCACCGAAGGCTATGGGATCGACTCGTCGGACCTGCCGCCGTTTGAGCAGGGTCCACTTGATCCTCGCCGTTGGTTCACGCATCCCGACCGCCGCTTGGAGATCGAGATCGGATCCGGTAAGGGGACGTTCCTGGTTCAACAAGCGCCGCTTCGCCCGCAGGTCAACTATCTGGGAATCGAGCGGTCCTTGGCGTATTACCGGTACGCGGCCAACCGTATGCGCCGCCGCAGGCTGAGCAACGTGATGATCCTGCGGGCCGACGCCGCACAGTTCATTCGCTTCTGGTGTGCCGACGACGTGGCGTCGGTGATTCACCTGTATTTCTCCGATCCCTGGCCGAAGAAGCGCCACCACAAGCGCCGCCTGATCCAGGATTCATCGCTTCGCGAGCTTCATCGTGTGCTGCAGTCCCGAGGCGAGCTGCGGCTGGTCACCGATCACGAGGAGCTTTGGAGGTGGTATGAGGGTCACGCCCAGCGCCACGCGCAGTGGTTCGACCGACGCCCGTTTGAAAGACCCGAGTCAGCTGGCGCCGGCGAGATCGTCGGCACCAATTTCGAGCGCAAGTACCGCCGTGAGGCCCGACCGTTCTATGCCATGACGCTCCAGAAGAAGTAGAACTATGCGGATGCGCATCGAAAAGTAAACCCCGCGGGTTTCCACCCACGGCTATTCTCCGCCCTTTACGGCGTTTATACTTCTACGATGCGGAAGCCAGGCATTGATCCGAACAACGTCCAGATGACCGATGTTCTGTGTGACTTCTGCCATCGTCAATGGACCGACGACGAGCCGATGATCGAGGGGCACCACGGCAGTTGCCTCTGTGGGCGGTGCCTGACGGTCGCCTACACGGAGGTCATCCTCAACGCCAGCAGCACCGCGCCTGCTGAGTACAAGTGCCCGATGTGCCTGGAGGAAGCTGGGGACCGCGAAGCGCTGGAGAGGGCGGGCGAGGGCGGTTGGCAGAGTCCGCTTGACGAGTCGGCCGTGATCTGTAAACGCTGCATCGAACTGGCCGCACGATCGCTGGACAAGGATCGAGCCTGGGAATGGGCCGCCCCCCGAAAGGGATCGCCGCGTGAGATTTGAGCACTGCGGCTGAAGGAAGTGGTGAGCGAAGCGTGTCTTGACTATGGTGCCGATGTCCTTGCTCAACCCTGGGTAGACCGATGGCTGTCGGAATCAGTCTCGCTAACAAGTGCCAGTTGGTCTTCGGCTTCGCGGTCGTGGCGATTCTTGCCGCAGCGCTGAGTGTGCCATGGGTTCGCACACGGATGCTGGTGCGGGAGGGACAATTTGAAGCGGCTCGCCAGTTGGCCGACGCCTGGCTGGCGAAGCAGATTCAACTCAATCCCGTTGAGCTTCACGGCGGGCCGCCTCTGTGGATCAACGACCTGTTCGATGATCCCGACACCGCCGCTTTGCTGCGGATAACAATAGTGGAGATCGATGAGATCGACACGCCCCAAGACGGCGACCCGCTCATCGCTGCCGCCCTTCGGCGGTTCCAGAAGGACGAGCAGGTCACTGAGCATACAGACACGGCGACTGTGTCCGGAAAGACCGTGTATCGCTATGTCCGGGTGCTGCGCGAATCACAGCTACGGGCCTTGGGCATTCAGTTCTCAAGCGAGCCTTCTGATCCGGCCGGGGAAGACCCGATCCGTGCCGTGCTGGTCATCGGCCGCACCAGCGAGTTTGCAGAAGGCCAGTTGCTTCTCAACGACATCTATACCATCGCGGCGTGGATCGTCGCGGGGCTCCTGGCCGTGCTGGTGTTCTATCTGATCACGCAGAAGCTTATTCTCTCGCCCGTCCGCGAGTTGACCCGCGTTGCGGTCGGCGTGTCTCGTGGCGAACACAGCATCCGAAGCCGAATCGCCACGGGCGACGAATTCGAGGAACTTGCCCGCGCGTTCAACGCGATGCTCACCCATCTCGAAGCATCAGAAAACGAGCTACGGACGATCAACAAGAGCCTCGACACGCGGCTCGGCGAACTCGCCGAACACAACGTGGCGCTCTTCGAGTCCAACAAACTCAAGGGG
>JAPUKX010000206.1 GCA_027295435.1 Planctomycetota bacterium
CGTTTGACCCTATTCCACCGTCACGCTCTTGGCGAGGTTGCGGGGTTTGTCCACGTCCTTGCCGCGGATGACGGCGGCGTGATAAGCCAGCAGTTGCAACGGCACCACCGTGAGCATCGGCTGAAGCGGCTCGGGAACGTCCGGCACGTAGAAGACCTCTTCGCAGTGATTGGCGATGTCGTCATCGCCCTCGGTGGCTACGGCGATGACATGACCGCCACGCGACCGCACCTCCTGGATATTCGTGATGATCTTCTCGTACTGGCTGTTGCGGGTGGCGACGACAACAACCGGCATGCCGTCGTCGATCAAGGCGATCGGGCCGTGCTTCATTTCCGCCGCCGACATGCCCTCGGCGTGGATGTAGCTGATCTCTTTGAGCTTCAGCGCCCCTTCCAGCGCGACGGGATAGTTGTGACCTCGGCCGAGGAACAGCCAGTTCTCGCGGTTCGCGTAGCGCTTGCTGACAGCGTGAATCTGCTCGCTGAGCCCCAGCACACGTTGCACATGGTCGGGGATGGCCTCGAGTTCAGCGAGCAACCCGGCTACGTAATCCACGGAAAGAAATCGTCGCCGGCCGATGAACATAGCCAGCATGGTGGCCACCATCAACTGCCCGAGGAAGGCCTTGGTCGAAGCGACGCCGATCTCCGGGCCGACCCGTAGATAGATGCCCGCGTCGGTTTCCCGGGCCACCGAGGAGCCGACCACGTTGACCAGCCCCAGCGTGAGGGCCCCGCGTTGTTTGCCCTCCTGCAGTGCCGCCAAGGTATCGGCGGTCTCGCCCGACTGGCTGATGGCGATGACCACGGAGCCATCCTCGAGGATCGGGTTGCGGTAGCGGAACTCGCTGGCGAACTCGACCTCGGTGGGGATCTTGGCCAGATCCTCCATAAGGTACTCAGCGACCAGCGCCGCGTGCATGGCCGTGCCCTGTCCGACGAAGATGATGCGTTTGGCCTTGACCAGCTCCCGTGCGTATTGGGCGATCCCACCGAGCACTACCTGTCCTTCGCGCGCATTGATGCGTCCCCGCAAGCACAAACGCAACGCCTGCGGTTGCTCGCAGATCTCCTTGAGCATGTAGTGCTCGTACGTGCCGAGCTCAATCTGATCGAGATCGAACTCCAACTCGCGGATCTGCGGGGTGATTGGGACGTTATCGATCGTTGTCGTGCGCAACGAGTCGCGGGTGAGCCTGGCGACGGTGTAGTCCTCGAGTGTGAAGGCCTGCGTGGTGTGGGCGACGATCGCGCTGGAATCCGAGGCGACGATGTATTCGTCTTTGCCGACGCCAACCATCAGCGGCGAACCTTTGCGGGCGACGATCAGCACCTCCGGCTCCTTCTGGCAGATCACTGCGATCGCATAGGCGCCGGTGACCTGGCGCAGCGCGGCCTGGACGGCTGCTTCCAGATCGCCGTCGTACAGCTCGCCAATCAAATGGGCCAGCACCTCAGTGTCGGTCTCGGAGCTGAAGGTATGACCCCGCTCCTGGAGGTAGGTCTTCAAGGCAACGTAATTCTCAATGATCCCGTTGTGAATCAGGGCGATGCCGTGCCCGTTGGTTGGGTCATCGCGGTGCGGATGGGCATTTCGCTCGCTGGGCTTGCCATGGGTGGCCCAGCGGGTGTGGGCGATCCCGATGGTGCCGTCGAATCCGCCACATTGGGCCAGCATCTCCTCCAACACTCGGACGCGTCCCTCGGTCCGCGCGACATGAATCTCCTTGTTGATAACAGCCAGGCCCGCCGAGTCGTAGCCGCGGTACTCCAGCCTCTTGAGGCCTTCCAGAAGAATCGGCTTGGCCTGCTTGTGCCCGATGTACGCCACGATGCCACACACGATTGCGTCCTTTCTACGTTGGCGGCAGTACTACGCGGACCGCGGTCGATCGGATCGACCATTATTGCCTCTGGGCCGGCTTGCCGCGCCGTATCCGGCCGTAAGGACCGCTAGAATTGTCCATATGGCCGATCTGTGGTCAAGCGAACGAAGGCCCAAGCGGGCGAACGTCGAGCCGCTGGCCCTGCGGATGGGTGCACAACAGCTCGGCCACGGCGAAAACTACGTCTCCCCACACGACTCGGCCGATGGATACCTACCTCAGGACTACCTGGGCATCGATCGTGTCTACTACCGCCCCACGCCTCGAGGCTACGAAGCCCGCAATCGCAAACGCCTCGAATATCTCCGGGCTCGCCGAAAACGGCCGCACGAGAACTCAACCGCTCGGCACCTGCACCATGACTGACGCGAACCGTCAGGCGAAGTCGGGCATTCGAGCCAGTATGCGGGCAATGCTTGCGGCGATGACCGACGAGCAGCGCCACCTTGGGTCAGCCGCTGCATGTTCCCGTCTGTGCAAACTCGAAGTGTTTCATGACGCCGCCGTGAGCATGTTGTACATGCCGTTGCCCGACGAGATCGACCTCACTCCGGTCGCCATAGGATGTTTCCAGATGGGCAAGACCGTTTGCGTACCGAGGGTGGATTGGAAACGCCGGGACATGATCGCGGTCGAAGCCACCTCATTCGACGACCAGTTCATGGAGATCGACGAGCATGGCCTGCGCGTCCCGCGTGAAGGCCGGCCGGTGCCGACGACGATGATCGATCTCGTGGTCGTCCCCGGGCTGACCTTCGACACTCAAGGCCATCGCCTGGGTCGCGGCGGGGGGTTTTATGACCGGTTCCTGAGCCGGCTTCGCCGATCAGCCACGACGATTGGCCTGGCTTTCGATGGGCAGATCATCGACCGGGTCCCTGTGGGCGACCGCGATATCGCTGTGGAAATCATCGTGACCGATCGCCGTACTGTTCACGCCAGCGGCGCCGGCTAGCCGTCACCGGCCATTCTTGAGACAATACCGCCGGGTCAAGATCAACGCATCGAACCCTCGCCAAGCCCCGCCACCCATAGCCACAGGAGAGCCGCCATGGCACTGCATAGCCAAACCGCTCGACCAGTGAGCAGACGCAGTTACATGTATCGCCGGCCGCGACGACGACGCAACCGCACCGTGATCGCGATCGTCATCGTGCTGCTGGCGGTGTTGACGGGCATCACGTTGTGGTCGAGCAACGGCGCTGCGGGCCCGGCCGAGCGATTGCCCATCACCCCTGATCGCCCCGGCAATATCGACCCAATTCTCAGCACCGCGGCAATCGGTGACGCCGACCCGGTCGATTCCATCCCACACGTCACCGCTGCCTGGCGGCAATCCTCCGGAGCCGGCGAAGCGTCCGAACCGCCGGCCGGCTACGCCACAGACTCCGACCCGGCATCGCCGACCACCGCCAACCGCATAGCGGCTGATGACGTACTCCCCCCGCAGCCGACAGTGCCCGGCATGGCGCCGTCGATCCGAGACCGGGACCGATCGCTGCTGCTTATGGAATCCGGGCTTACGCTCGCCGAAGCAAACCGCCCCCTCCAGGCAAGGCAGAGGCTCACTTCGGCCCTGGAGTTGCAAGCTCTGGTCCCGAGCGAGGCCCAGGTGGTACGCGACGCACTGATAGACCTCAACCGGCGACTGGTCTTCAGCCCCGAGATCGTCGATGGCGATCCGTTCTGCCGCCCGTACGTTGTTGGGCCCAACGACCAACTGGGGACAATCGTCAAGGAACAGTCCCTCGCAGTGGACTGGCGATTCATCATGCGGATCAACCGGATTCCAAGCGAGCGCCACCTCCGGGCCGGACACCGCCTGAAGCTGATCACCGGGCCGTTCCATGCGGTGGTGCACAAGTCTGATTTCCGCTTGGATCTGTACATGGGCTCCGGCGCCCGCCGAGTGTTCGTCGCGAGTTACCCCGTCGGCTTGGGTGAGTTCAACTCCACGCCGCTGGGCATGTTCAGGGTCCGCGCGGGCACAAAGCTCATCAACCCGGCATGGACCAATCCTCGCACCGGCCAACGATTCGAGAGCTACGATCCGCAGAATCCGATCGGCGACCGATGGATCGGCCTGGCTGGGATCACCGAGGCCACGCGCGACCTGATCGGCTACGGGATCCACGGAACCATCGAGCCTGAATCGATCGGCAGGCAGTCATCGATGGGGTGCATACGAATGCTGCCGAAAGATGTCGAGCTGATCTACGAGGTGTTGATCGAGCAGACGAGCACGGTCGAGATCCGCCCGTAGCTGCAAGGATTCACCGCCCAGCCGCTTTGCGGTGAGTTTCTTGGGTCGAGAGCCGGACAGGTCAAAACAGCAACTGGAGCTGCGTGCGGATGACGACCTGCGGCTCAGAGCCCGCCGCATCAAACCGCCATCCGGCAACATTGCTGTCCCAGGCCGACTCAATCTGAGATAGGCCGAAGCCGATGTCGGCCGACAGCTTTGCGTCGTGGCCGTCAAAGTAATAGTTGCCGCCCAAGGTGAGCAGAGACAAATCTGCAAAGTTGAGGGCCGCAAAATCGAAAATCCCGTATTCGAAGCGGGCGAACGCCTCGAATTTCGGGGTGAAGTAGGCCCCCCCTTGGATCACGAGTCCATAGACGTTGACGTCACCAAACCCCGGGTCGTCAATGATATGATGGGTCAGGGAGGCAAAGACGTTCGCGCCGCCCCACTCCGCCGACGCATCGATGGTCCAGGCGAACCACAGCTCTTCATCGCGTGCGGATCCGAAGCCAGTCCCGAACTCGTCCTGCTGCAGGTGCACGCCCACGCCGACCAGCAGGCCGAACTCTTCACCGGCGGGACTTGTGAAGTCGTCAAACTGCGCCCAACGTCCGGCAATCAGATGCTCATACCGCCCGGTCCCGGCGTATTCCGCCAGGCCTGGCGCGCTGAACACAGTGTTGGCCGGCGTTGTCCCCACAATGGCGAAACCGCCGACCTGGTCATGGCCGGCGTCGGACACTGCAAGGCTCAGCCGCGACGTATGGTTGGCATAGGTCAGCTCCACACCCTGCGAGCGACCGAGATTCAGTGACTCATTGATCAGCGACCGTTCGACCGCAAGCTGCCTCGTACTGGAGACGAGCTCTTCGCGGGCAAACGGCAGTTTGAACTGCCCGGCTCGCACGCTCCACTCGTTGTTGAGAAGGTACCGCACCCAAGCGTCCTCAAGGCCGAATCCTCCGTCGCTGCGGTCAAACCTGCCCCGGACCAGATAGGTCAGATCGCGGTTGAACAGATGCCCGCGAAACGCGAGCTTGGTGCGAGTATTTTCGAAGCCGTAGATATACCGGTCCGGCCGGTCGTGGTAGTTCCAGACAAATCGAAATTGAAGCTGCCCTTCCATTTGCAGCTTGAAGCGGCCGTCGGGGCTGGCCAGGAAGAAGTGATCGCTCCATCCTGCAATCAAGCCGTCCTGAAGCAGGCTGGCGCGGACGTCGGCGTCGGAAAGCACATCTGCAACGAGGTTGCGGACCTCGTCGGCCCGCCGCTCGGTGAGCCAGGTGTCGCCGAGCTGTGCATGCAGCTCGTCGATCTCACCCCTCATTGTGGTCTTGTCTTCTTCGAGGGTCTCGATGCGCTCCAGGAGATCAGCGATTGTAGGCTGAGGCAACCCCTGGCCGGCGTCTGCGGCCAAGGCCGAAGAATCGACCAGCACCGACGCACCCGCCACCAGCAGTCCCAGTCCCACACTGCGTTGCATCTCACCCAACTCCTGGAGAGGCTCTGGGCGACACTTCGGCGCGGCGATACACCCGCCGATCGCCATTCCACCGGCGGCGCCTCACGACTCCCAGCGACCGAAGGCGCCTCGATGGGGTGTATCGACCGAGCAGGAGCGCGACTTGTCTCGAAGCGGATTGAAGCTTTGAACCCAGAGATATCGCTCGCGAGGTCCGAGTCCCTGTGATATCGGAACTACAGCGGCCACTGAGCAATTGGTGTGGCCGTCACGAGCCGCGCCCGTCCTAACCCGAACTGATCACCGCAGAGCCGCAGAGGGCGCAGAGAGTTGAAAAGGCGATGCCAATAAACGCCAACGCCCTTGGCCAGCCACGACAGCCTGGATTGTTCAATGCTTTGGATCGACGGCTGCATCGCACCTTCTCTTGACTCTCCTCTGCGTTCCCTGCGGCTCTGCGGTGATGAATGATGCGGGCTGGCATCACAAAAAAGAAACGACCGGCCGGGGATGCCGGCCGGTCGATTGGTTTTCGTCAATGCCCCGTGCGGGGGGATTGGCCGATCGGGTCTAGCCCGTTTAGAACA
>JAPUKX010000207.1 GCA_027295435.1 Planctomycetota bacterium
ACTATCCGGGCACAGCAATGCTCACGGACACTCACTCCCGTTGGCCGAGAGGACAGGCAGGTCGAAGATGCAATCGAGGGGCCACCTGGCCTCACGCGCACGGCCCCCAGTTGGCCAGCAGCGCCAGCAGGTCCAGGATGCGGACGGTGCCGTCGTGGACATCGATCTCACCACTGCTCTCGGGCCGGGACCTCAACTGCCAAAGAGCGGGGGAAGGTCGATAGCGCTAACCAAAACCAAGCCGTCCCAGATCGACCGGCTGGGCCCGCACTGCAATCACACCACGGCCCGGCCCGGATTGGTGTATCATCGCGGCGATCGTCAATTGTCCATGGATGAGCACGGCCCCGCCGGGAGCCGAGCGGGAGGAGTCGAGAATGCGACACTTACGAATCGCTTCGGTCGTTACTGCTTCGATCATCAGCTCAGCCATCCTGTTGGCTGCTGATCCAGCGCCGCTATCCCAACCAGCCGCACCAAGCCGGCCCGTGACCAACACGTACTGGGGTGTGGAGGTGGTCGATGAGTACCAGATCCTAGAAGACGTGACCGATCCAGAAGTCGTCCGATGGGCTGAGGCCCAGAACGCCTATACGCGCCATTGGTTGGATAGCCGTCCCGAGCGCGAGGCGATTCTGAACCGTGTCCTCGCGCTGACCCATTCCGACTCGCCGGACTTCTACGCCCTGACCTACCGAGGCGGGGTGCTGTTGGCGATGAAGCGGCAGCCACCAAAGGAGCAGCCCTTCCTTGTGGTCTTTCCCCCAGGCGATAGCCTGACCGGCGAACAGGCCCTGGTCGATCCCAACACGATCGACCCGAGCGGATCAACGTCGATTGATTTTTATGTTCCGTCGCTGGACGGCAAGCTGGTCGCTATATCCATTTCGCAGGGCGGCACGGAAGACGGGACGCTGCACATTTACGAAGTCGCCACCGGCCGGCTGCTCGATGACGCGATCCCCAGGGTCAACGGAGGGACGGCCGGCGGCAGCGTCGCCTGGACGGCCGACGGCAACGGGCTCTATTACACGCGATATCCCCACCAAGGCGAGCGGCCTGATGAAGATCTCTTCTTCTACCAGCAGATCTACCACCACACGCTCGGCACGCCCGCCTCGCAGGACACCTATGTGCTCGGCGAGGAGTTCCCCCGAATTGCCGAGATCGAGCTTGAGACCAGCGAGGACGGCCGCTACATCCTCGCCGAGGTAAGTAACGGCGACGGCGGCGAGTACGGCTATTGGCTGAAGGGTCCCCGCGGCAATTGGATTCAGATCGCCGAATTCGCAGACAAGATCATTCACGCCGAGATGGGGCTCGATGGGGCGCTGTATCTCCTGTCGCGCGACAACGCTCCGCACAAAAAGATTCTTCGGCTGCCCTATGAGTCGCCCGACCTCAGCAAGGCCACCGTCGTAGTCCCACCCACCGACGCCGTGATCCGATCGTACCTGCCCACCGCCGACCGCTTGTACGTGGTTGAGATGCGCGGCGGCCCCACGCAGCTGCGCGTGTACGACCTCGCCGGAGGCTCCCTAGGCGTCGTGGCGATGGATGAGATCTCAACCATCTCCGGTCTGGTGCGCCTGGAGGGCGATGAGATTCTGCTCAGACGCCAGAGCTACACCACGCCGCCCGCCTATTACCGTTACAGACCGCAGACCGGCCGACTCGACCCGACTCCGCTGGCGCACACGTCGCCGGCGGACTTCAGCGATTGCGAGGTCCGGCGCGAGTTCGCCACCGCCGACGACGGGACGAATATCCCGATCAACATGGTTATGCAACGCGGTACGAAGCTGGATGGGTCGGCTCCGTTGCTGCTCTACGGCTACGGCAGCTACGGCTTTACGCTCACTCCGTACTTCGTCGCGCACCGGCGGATCTGGATCGAGCAGGGCGGCATCTATGCGGTCGCCAACATTCGTGGCGGCGGCGCGTACGGCGATGACTGGCATCGGACCGCCAACCTTCAAAACAAGAGACTCTCGATCGACGATTTCGCCACCTGCGCCCGACACCTCGTCGAACGCAAATACACTTCCCCGGATCGCCTGGCCATCCAGGGTCGTAGTGCCGGCGGTCTCCTCATGTACGGCGTGATGGCCCACCATCCCAAGGTGGCCGGCGCTGTTCTGTCCCATGTCGGGATCGGCGACGTGCTTCGGACCGAGCTGTCGCCCAACGGCGAGTTCAACATCACCGAGTTCGGCACGGTCAAAGACGAGACGCAGTTCCGCGGCATGCTCGCATACTCGCCGTATCATCACCTCGACGATGGCACGATCTACCCCGCGGTCATGGCCACCACCGGCATGAACGATCCGCGAGTCGAACCCTGGCAGTCGTTCAAGATGGTCGCCCGGTTGCAGGCAACGGGTACAGCCAATCCAGTACTGCTTCGCGTCAGTCACAAGACCGGCCACGGCGGCGGCACCAAGCTGTCGCAGCGCGACCAGCAACTGGCCGATGCGTACACCTTCCTCTTCACCGCTCTTGGCGTGCCATACACGCGCTTGGACCACGCCCGCTGAACTCACGGCCGCCCAGCGTCGAGACACCGCCACCGTGGATAAAGTCGAGGATGGTGTCGGCAACGGTACTCCGAATCGACGACAGCGTGGAGAGCCTGCAGGCGCTGTGCCGTGGGCACCACAGCCAGAAGACAACGCAGGAGGGTAGAGGGATCTTAATCCCTGGGGCTTAACCGATGCGGATCGCCCCGCACTCCGGGCA
>JAPUKX010000208.1 GCA_027295435.1 Planctomycetota bacterium
ATGTTTCCGATGATGATGACCGCGGCGGGCACGGTCGCCCCGGCCAAGGTGCTCATCATCGGCGCCGGTGTGGCGGGGCTGCAAGCGATCGCCACGGCCAGGAAGCTGGGTGGTGTGGTGGTTGCGTACGACATCCGGCCCGTCGTGAAGGAGCAGGTGGAGTCGCTGGGCGCGAAGTTCCTTCAGATCAGCCTGGAGGCCCAGGGCGCCCAAGACAAGGGCGGGTACGCCAAGGCGATGGATGATGAGTTCTACCGCAAACAGCGAGAGCTGATGACGGAGGCCGTAGCTCACAGCGATGTCGTCATCACCACTGCGGCCGTGCCGGGCAAGAAGTCCCCGGTGCTGGTGACGGGTGAGATGGTGGCGGGGATGGCTCCGGGGTCGGTGGTCGTCGATCTGGCGGCGGCGTACGGGGGTAACTGCGAGCTGACCCGCGCCGACGAGACGGTTGTAAAGCACGGGGTGACGATCCTGGGTCCGACGAACTTGCCAGCCACAGTGCCCTATCACGCCAGCCAGATGTACGCCAAGAACATCTCCACGTTCCTGCTCCATTTGGTCAAGGACGGCCAGCTTGTGGTGGACATGGAAGACGAGATCACTGAGCAGACGCTGCTGACGCGTGGCGGCGAGATTGTGCATCAGCGGGTGCGCAAGCTTCTGGATCTTGATGCCGGCACCGCATCTGCGGCCGCGGCATCCGGGCAAGGGAGCAGCACCTGATGTCAGATTCTGTACTACTACTCACCATCTTCGGGCTGGCGATGATTGTGGGCTTTGAGATCATCACCAAGGTCCCGCCCACGCTGCACACGCCGTTGATGTCCGGGGCCAACGCGATCTCCGGCATTACGATCATCGGGGCTCTGGTCGCAGCCGGACACGAGCAAACCTGGCTGACGGTCGTCCTGGGCGTCTGTGCCATCGCCTTCGCCACGATCAACGTGGTCGGCGGCTTTCTGGTGACCCATCGCATGCTGGCGATGTTCAGGAAGAAGGGATAAGCGCGTGCCTGCGGAACTCAGGAACGTCATCTACTTCGTCGCGGCGGCGATGTTCATCTTCGGGATCAAGGGGCTCACCCACCCCCGTACCGCGGTGCGTGGCAACATGCTCGGTGCGGGCGGCATGTTGCTGGCGATCGTCGTCACTTTGATTGACAAGGAGATCCTCGGCTGGCAGTGGATCATCCTGGGGTTGGTCCTCGGCTCGTCGATCGGCGGGTACCTGGGGGTGAAGATCCAGATGACGGCGATGCCGCAACTGGTCGCCTTGTTCAACGGCTTCGGAGGGGCGGCCTCGGCGCTGGTGGGTGGGGCGGTGATGCACGAGTTGATCAGCAAAGGTGAGTCGATCACCACGCAGGGGGCGGTGGCGATTGCGGCAACCGGCCTCATCGGGGCCGTGACCTTCTCCGGAAGCATCGTCGCGTTCGCCAAGCTCCAGGAGTTGATCTCCGGCAAGCCCATCACCCATCTGGGTCTGAAGGCTGCCAATACCGCGTTGACGCTGCTGGGGCTCGGCCTCGCGGTGATGGTGGTGATGAATCCGCAGGCAGCCTGGGCCTACTGGCTGCTGGTCGTGGTCATGCTGGGCCTCGGGGTTTTGCTGGTGCTGCCCATCGGCGGGGCGGATATGCCGGTCGTCATCACGCTGCTGAACTCCTATTCGGGGCTGGCCGCGTGTGCGACGGGCTTTGTGCTCAACAACATCGTGCTCATTATCGCCGGCTCCCTCGTCGGCGCCTCCGGCCTGATCCTGACGAGAATCATGTGCGTGGCGATGAACCGGTCGTTGACCAACGTGCTGTTCGGGGTCATGGCTGAGGTCGGGGACGCCCCCAGTGCCGACGAGATTTATGCAGGGAAGGTGAAGGCCACTACGCCCGACGAGGTTGCGATGCTGTTCGACGGGGCCCGCCGCGTCCTGATTGTCCCCGGCTACGGCATGGCCGTGGCCCAGGCTCAGCATGCGGTCCGCGATCTGGCGGGCCTGTTGGAGTCGCGGGGGATCGACGTGGAATTCGGGATCCACCCCGTCGCCGGGCGGATGCCCGGGCACATGAATGTGCTGCTGGCCGAGGCGGATGTTCCCTACGACCAGCTCAAGGAGATGGATGAGGTCAACTCGACCATGGAGCAGGTGGACGTGGTGATGGTCATCGGCGCCAACGACGTGGTGAACCCCGTGGCCCGGACCGATCCCTCAAGCCCCATCGCTGGGATGCCGATCGTAGACGTGGACAAGGCCAGGACCGTCGTGGTAGTCAAGCGTAGCCTGAGCCCCGGGTTCGCCGGCATCCCCAACCCGCTGTTCGCCGCCGACAACTGTCTGATGATGTTCGGCGACGGCAAGAAGATGGTGCTGGAGCTGGTCGGCGCCCTGAAGGCTGGGTAGTTGATATGAGCGAGGCCTCGCCCGGGAGGGTGAGGGATTTGCCCGCGTGAGCGTCGCTTGCCTGCCCTGCGGTGGGCTACAATCCTTGGGTTAGATACCCGCTACGAAAGGTTGTGCAACTGGTGACCCCGGACTCCTCGACCGCCCACGGGCGCATAGGAACCAAATCGCTTGGCGCTGTGGCCATCCGCTTCTGCGGCGACTCCGGCGATGGCATGCAGCTCACCGGCGGCCAGTTCACCAACGCGTCTGCGCTTTTCGGTAACGATATCGCCACCTTTCCCGACTTTCCGGCTGAGATCCGCGCTCCTAAAGGTTCGACCTACGGCGTATCCGGCTTTCAGGTGCAATTCGCCAGCACCGAGATCTACACCCCCGGCGATGCGGTCAACGCCCTGGTGGCAATGAATCCCGCCGGGTTCAAGACCAACATCAGCGACGTTGAGCCGGGCGGAATCGTCATCGTCAACGAGGACGAGTTCGACAAGGTCAACTTCCGCAAATGCGGGTACGAAGACGGCTACAACCCGCTTGAAGACGACGAGTTGAACCGCCGGTATCAGATCATCAAGGTGCCGATGAGCCGTCTCACTCGCGAATCGCTCGCCGATATGGGTATAGGCGCGAAGGACATCGATCGCTGCCGAAACATGTACGCGCTGGGCATCGTCTATTGGCTCTACGATCGCCGGATCGAAACCACGGTTGACTTCCTCAACGAGTACTTCGGCAAGCAGAAGAACAAGCCCCAGATCGCCGAGATCAATGTGCGAGCGCTGAAAGCCGGCTACTACTTCGGCGAGACGGCCGAGCTGTTCCCGGTGCGGTATCACGTTGCCCCGGCCAAGCTCAAGGTGGGCAAGTATCGCAAGATCAGCGGCAACGAGGCGACGGTCTTGGGGTTCGTCACCGCAGCGGCGAAGGCCGGCAAGAAACTGTTCTACGCCAGCTATCCGATCACGCCCGCGTCGGA
>JAPUKX010000209.1 GCA_027295435.1 Planctomycetota bacterium
TCTGCAACCGCGAAGTGCTCTTTGAGCATCCGATCACGCAGGGCCTCGACAGCCTCGTCACGCGCCTGTTTGCCGTGGATTTGGCGATGTCGGGTGAGCTCCTCTTCGACGAGCTGGCGGACCTGATCCACGATCTCTGGAGCCGGCAGGTGCAGCTCACCGGGGTCCTTTTCGCTCACCCCCGCCTTGTCCATCAGCTCGCGCTGCATTTCCAGGAGGGGTTTGATGCCCTGTTCGTAGCCGACGCGGATCGCCTCCAGGACATCAGCCTCCGGCACCTCGGCCGCTCCGATCTCGATCATGTTGATGCCATCGGCGTGGCCGGAGAGAACCATATCCAGGTCGGAGAACTCCAACTGAGCGTGGGTCGGGTTGAGCACGAACTGCTCGCCTTCATCGGTGGTGATCCGCCCAACGCGCACCGTGGCCACCGGCCCGTTGAAGGGTGCATCGGTCAGGCACAGCGCCGCCGAGGCCGCGGTGCAGGCCAACACATCGGCGTCGTTCTGGCCATCGTGGCTCATCACCCACGCCTGGAGCTGGATCTCATCGATAAACCCATCGGGAAAGAGCGGACGAATGGGACGATCCATCATCCGCATGGTGAGGATTTCTTTTTCGCCGGGGGGACCTTCGCGCTTGCGGAACCCGCCGGGGAACTTGCCGCCGGCCCCGAGTTTCTCGCGGTAGTCGCACTGAAGCGGGAAGAAGTCCAGCCCAGGGCGCGGCCCGGCCCGCATAGCCGTCGCTAGCACTGTGGTATCGGCATAGCTGGCCACCACGGCGCCGCTGGCCAGCTTGGCGATCTTGCCGGTTTCCAACCTCAGCGTGCGGCCGCCGATCTGCCGTTCAACACAAACGTATGGCATTGAGTTTCCACCTCTGGTAGGAGTCCACCCGCGCATCGGGTCGGCGCGGGGTTCATTCGCGGCCGCCGACTCCTAAGAGGCAGAAGGCAAGGAACAGTCGGGCCCTGGTGGTGGACCATTAACTGTGGCTTGCCTACTGCCACCCGATGTCGGCCGACCGCTCGACCACTCACAATCGGCTCGCACTACTTGCGCAACCCGAGCCGTTTGATCAGCGCCTGATAAGCCGCTCGATCGGTTCTCGCGAGGTATTTCAACAAGCGATTCCGCTTCCCGACCATCAGCACCAGACCCCGCCTGGAGGCGAAGTCATGCTTCTGAGCCTTCAAGTGTTCGGACAGTTCCCGCATTCGATTGGTCAGGATCGCCACCTGGACCTCGGGCGACCCGGTGTCGCCTTCGTGTCGCTGGAAATCCTTGATCAAGGTCTGTCTGAGCTGGGCAGCGAGGGCCATCGTTGTCGCCGAATCCTCGTCTAGTTCATCACATCTCGAGAGTCCGCTAGTCTAGCATCTCCCGCGTTCGCCGTCCAAAGGTTGCCGATTGATCCATAGCCCAGCGTGTTTGGGCCGAAGATAGCGGCTGCCCGGGCCAAGGAAAGCGTTTGATGCGGATTCTGATCGCCGACAAGCTCGCTTCAGAGGGGGCCGAATACCTCGGCTCCCAGCATGATGTGCAGGTGAGCGTCCAGACGGGGCTGGCCGGTGATGCCCTGGCCGGTGCCCTGCGAACCCACGATGGGGTCGTCGTGCGATCCGCGGTCCAGATAACCCGGCCGGTGCTTCAGCGGTGCGCCGGGGCAGGCGGGTCTCGGCTGCGGGCCATCGCCCGAGCCGGGGTCGGCGTGGACAACATCGACGTTCAGACGGCGACCCGTCTGGGCATCGCGGTGATGAACGCCGCCTCGGCCAGCACCATCGCCACTGCCGAGCACACCTTCGCCCTTATGCTCGCGCTGGCCCGGGATATCGCCACCGCCCACGCGACGGTCGCCGGCGGCGGCTGGGATCGGAACCGGTTCGTCGGCATCCAGTTGCACGGCAAGACCCTGGGCGTCGTCGGTCTGGGCCGGATCGGCCGCAGCGTCGCCGAACGGGCGCTGGCCTTTGGGATGTCCGTGTGTGCGTACGACCCGATCATCAACGCCGACTCGGCGCTGGAAGGCCGGGTACCGCTGGTCGATTCGCTTGAGCAGTTGCTGGCCCGTGTGGACATGGTCAGCTTTCACGTACCCATGACGGAAGCGACGGCAGGCATGCTCGACCGGGCAGCCTTCGCCGCAGCGAAGCCGGGCATGTTGGTGATCAATGCCTCGCGCGGCGGGATTGTCGATGAGGCCGCGCTGTTGGAGGCGGTGGAGTCCGGCCAATGCGGTGGGGCCGCCCTGGATGTATTCGAGCAGGAGCCGCTACCGGCTGACAATCCGCTGCGCAATCATCCCAAGATTCTCACGACACCCCACCTCGGTGCATCGACCGTCGAGGCTCAGGAAGCCGTGGCCGTGGATGCCTGCCGGGCGCTGGTGACCTACCTCCGAGGCGAGGGGATGGTCGGGGCGGTCAACGCCGGTGAACTGAGCCTTGATCTTTCCGACCGACAACGGGCCTTTGTTGACCTCAGCGCCCGGATGATCGCCCTCTTGGAGGCCGCGGTCGCACCGCAGCAGCTGCGAGCCGTTCGTTTCACCGTCCGGGGAGAAGTCCTGGCGAGCCGGGCCGACACCATCGCCCGCTACGCGCTGGTCGAGCTGCTTGGCCGGCATCTCGACGAGCCGGTCAACCTCATCAACGCCGGCATCATCGCCGAACAACGACACATCGACGCCCAAACCATCATCGCCGCCGATCACGGCGAGGACCGACTGGCCATTGAGATCGACCAAGCCGGCGAAACCCGCCGGGTTGAAGGGGCGATTCATGCCGATGATCGGCCGCGCGTCACCCATCTCGACGGATACGCGATGGACATGGTCCCCGCAGGGCACATGGTCCTGCTCACCAACGCCGACGAGCCGGGGCGCATCGGCCTGGTCGGCAAGATGTTCGGCGAGGCCAACGTCAACATCGCTGAGATGGTCATCGGCCGAAAGAACGACGCCTCGACCGGCCGGACGATCGCGATGATGATCCTCAAGCTCGATGCACCGCCGAGCGCAGCGCTGCTCGACGCACTGCGTACGGCGCCAGGCATCCTGAGCGTCGCGAGCGTCGAGCTGCGGGGGGTATGACCCTTGCGCACGCACGCTTGGGCGCGTATCAACGCAACTGCCGCAGCCAGGTATCTATCCGCTGGCAGCCTTCGGAAATCTGCTGGGGGCTTGCCGCGAAGCTGAGTCGCACGTGACCGCGGGCGCAGGCTCCAAAGTCTTCGCCAGGCACCACAGCCACGTTCGCTTCTTCAAGCAGCGCTTCCGCGAACGCGACCGACGAATCGATCACGCTGCCGGCTGCGGATCGCTTGCCGAAGTGGTCGCTGATATCCGGGAAGACGTAGAAAGCACCGGTGGGCTTCGGGCATTTCACCTGCGGCCAACGGCCGAGAAGCTCGTGAATCAACTCGGCTCGCTCGGCAAAGACGCACCGCATCTGCTCCACGGCCGCAGCGCCGTTTCTCAGCGATTCCACAACTGCTGCATAGCAGAAGGAGGTAATGTTGCTGGTCATCTGGCCTTGGAGCTTCGCCATAGCGTTCGCCAACACCCCGTCATTTCCGGGGGCGCAGGCATAGCCGATTCGCCAGCCGGTCATCGCGTAGGCCTTGCTCAACCCGTTGATCGTCACCACACGGTCGGCGATGGCCTCGATCGACCCCAGCGAGAAGTGCTCGATACCCCCGTAGATGAGCTTCTCATAGATCTCGTCGGTGATGATCGTGATCTGGTCGTGTCGCTTGAGCACCTCGGCCAAGGCGCGTAGCTCATCCGGGCTGTACATGGTGCCGCACGGGTTGGACGGGCTGTTGATGAGGACCGCAGCGGTGCGATCGGTGATCGCCCGGCTCAGTTGATCGGGCGTGATCTTGAATTCGGTCTCCATGGGGCCGGGCACTTCGACGACCTCGCCGCCGGCCAGCTCGATGATCGGCCGATAGCTCACCCACGCGGGTGTGGGAAGGATCACCTGCTGCCCTTGCCCGGGATCAATCAGGCATTGCATCGCCAGATAAAACGCATGCTTCGCGCCGACCGTGATGACGACATGATCAGCCGAGCAAGCGATGCCATTCTCGACCCGCAATTTCTCGGCGATCGCTTCTCTTGCGGTGGGCTCACCAGCGACGGGCATGTAATGGGTCTGGCCGCTCAACAAGGCGTCGATCGCGGCCTGCTTGATCTCGGGGGGCGTCTCGAAGTCCGGCTCACCAGCTCCGAAGCCAATGATGTCTCGGCCCTGGGCTCGAAGCTGGCGCACTCGGGTGTTAACGGCGAAGGTGGCTGACGGCTTGAGGCTTCGGACCCGTTGCGAGAGCTGCATGGGCGGATCGGTCGTCTGCATTAGGGAAAGAGTACCGCACCAGGGAGGCCGGCGTACAAAGCAGCGGGCGCTGGGTAACGCTATCCTGTGCCCAACTGGTCCTTCAACCGCGGGAGCACGCCAAGCCGATGTCCGCTGAGCCGAAGATACTTGCCTTTGCCGGGAGCCTACGGCAGGAGTCGTACAACAAGAAACTGATGAGGATCGCTGCGGCCGCAGCCCGCCGGGCCGGGGCTGACGTGACCGAGATCGATCTCGGTGAATATCCTCTGCCGGTCTATGACGGCGATCTGGAGGCTGATGCCGGGCTCCCGGAGAACGCCAGGAAGCTCAAGGCCCTGATGAAGGCACATGGCGGCTTCCTCATCGCGTCGCCGGAATACAACAGCTCGATCTCGGGCACGCTGAAGAACGTCATCGACTGGACGTCTCGGCCGGAGCCGGACGAGCCACCGCTGGTGTGCTTCCGAGGCAAGACCGCGGCGATCATGAGCGCTTCACCCGGGGCGTTGGGCGGGCTGCGGGGCCTGGTTCATCTGCGGGCAATCCTGGGCAACATAGGCGTGCTGGTGCTGCCGGATCAGAAAGCCATTTCCAGCGCGGCTGAGGCTTTCGCCGAGAATGGGTCGCTGAAGGACCCCAAGCAGCTGCAGGCCATCGAGCAGATCGGCACAAGACTCGCGGAGGTCGTGACCAAGCTGGCGTGAAGTTCGCCCACCGCCGATGTATGTCGCAGAATCAGCCTTTTCCGGGTGCGGCAGAAGATCAAGACCAAGGCGGGTCGCCGTCACGCGAAAGCTGAATACAATGCCCATTACGATCAACCCGGACCTTCCTGCGTCAGGTCCGGCTTCCGCCACCTCGATCCCCCCTAACTCCTAACTCTTGACCCCTGACTCCTGACCTCCTGACCTCCCATGCACTACGAGTCCCACCAACCCATCATCGACGACCTCGAGGCGCGGATCACAACCATCCGCGACTCTCTTTGACTACGACCGCAAGGTCGCTCGGCGGGATGAACTCCAGTCAAAGATGAACGCGGCCGACTTCTGGCTGGACCGCGCAGCGGCTCAGAGCGTTATCGTCGAGTATCGAAAACTCAAGGCTCAGACCGACAGTCTGGGCGAGGTCATCGAGCAGTTCGGCGATGC
>JAPUKX010000021.1 GCA_027295435.1 Planctomycetota bacterium
TTCCCCAACGTCGCCGCAGTGGCGGGTCGAACCAATAGCTGCCCGGTTGATGGGCACAAAGTCTACCCCTAATAGCCGGCTCGTCTGGAGGTGCTGATGAGCGATTCGGCGACATCGGTCGGGCTGGCTGGTCATGGCGGCAGTCTGGTGGAGGCCGAGATGGAGACGGTAGTCTACCCGCCAGCCCAATCGCCACTCAGAACCGAGCGATAGCCCCCGGAGTTTTATCCGGGGCGATGATGTCACCCCTGTAGCCCGTATGAAGCCGTGGGGGATTCAACCGGGCTCATCAAACAGCGCTCGGCCCAGCCGGGCCGGGTCCGAGACGGCCATCGGTTGGGGGTGGGCCGGCCGCTGCCCCGAACCCTTGAGTGTCATCGGATCGGGGTCGATCCATCCTTCAGTCCCGAAATTTCGAAATTTCGGGTTGCCTTTGCCCAAACAGCCGCAACAATGCTGCTCAACTGCAGGAGGCGGAGATGGCTCGTTGCGTCAACTTTGTAAGGGTTATGTATGAGTTTCCAAACCAAAGCAACGACTCTCCAGGCCTACAGCATGCTGCTGTACCGCAACGCCCTGCACCCGGAGTTCTTCGGGATCCAAGGCCGGCAACGAATCGAGCATGGCGAGTATGAATTCGAGGCATGGATCTTCCGCGGCGGGCATGCCCTGAGATTCCAGCACGAGGAGATGTGCCTCACCGAGATCATTACCGACCACCTCGAGCAGCTACCTGAGCGCGGGCTGCTCGCCACCTTTCCCTGCGCAGGGGAAAGGGATCATGAGACCACATTCGGCGAGCGGATGGTTTACATGACCTCGATGCAGACCGAGATCCTCTCGGATCACCTGTACCTCAGCACGTACAACGAAATGCTGGAGCACGGCCGCGAGTTCGACGGGCTGATGTCGGTGTGGTCGGATCAAGCCAGTAAACCCAATATGTCCTTGCTCGACATGCAGCGGTACAGCGACCAGGTGCACGTGCAGAGCTACCACCTCCGCAATGACTGCGGGCTTGTGCTGCGCACCCAGACGATCTTCCAGGTCAAGGAAGCCTAGAGCGCATCCGATTCATGTTTCGGGAGCGATAGACGAGCGCGCTCCAGCGAGCCGCGGCGCCCCCGCCCGCGGTTGACGCTAGCACGCAGGCATCGTCCGGCTCACTACGCATCGAGCGCATTGTGCGATGTACGAATCGACCGGGCTCGATGACGAGCCGGCTCGCTGCATACTCCGCGCGTCAGCGAGCCGCGGCGCCGCGATCACTCCTCGTCGATCGCGCCGCTGTCGGCTGACGCTGGCACTTCGTCGGAGGCGTCAGCTTCAGGCTCGGGGGCCGTCGTACCCGGCACCACGCCGGGCTCCCACATTTCAGCGATGTCCTGACCATCGCAGACCCGGCGCATCAACAGGTAGACGATCGTTGACGCGCTGAAGTAGTACGCAAGTACGTATCCGCCCACGGCAGAAACCACAACCATCTGCCAGAAGGATACGAGCCACGCGGACCATTGGCTGTGCCAGCTGAGTTCATCCCCCGTTGCGGTGCCCGCTGTGAGAGCGAACAATGCAGACCCCCCTGCCCCGTCCACCGCGGGGTTCGCCGTCACCGCGCCCACCAGCGCACCGGTGATGTTCAGCAGCGCTACCGCGAAGAGGCTCACCACCACAAATCCCAGGGCCAAACCGACAAACCCGACGACCGCATAGCCCATCAGATGCAGCGGCCGGCTCAGCACATACGCGTAGGCCCGCTGTTGGGCGTCGGCGGCATCGCAGTTCTCACATGCGACGGCCGGCACCAGCAGACTGAAGCCCGCTGCGTAGCCGATCAACAAGAACGCCACACCGAACCCAGCCAGCAGCGCAAGCCCGTATAGAAGCCCTCCAAGCAGGTCCAGCCACGGCAGCATCAAGAACCATCCGCCACCCAGCAGCAGCAGACTCAGCACGCCGGCAATCAACAGCGGCAGCAGCAGGCAGAAGATCAGCCGACGCCAGGCCCCCAATGCAAAGTCCACCGCCTGTTGCATTCGCGGCTTCTCGCCGCTTGAGAGCTCCGTTGCGGTCATCCTCGAAAGCGCTCCGCCGCCAAGCGCCATCACCACCACAAAGAACAGCCCATAGACGATCGTGAACACCTTGTCGTGCTGCCATGCCGCGATGGGCGTGCGGACAAACAGATCACCGAGGCCGGTGAAGAACTGACCGAATCGCAGCAACGCCAGCCCCTCGACCAGGCGGTTGAAGCTCGCCGTGACGTGGTCCACGGTCGCTTGGAAGATGCTTATGCCCTCTTCGCCCGCCCCAGCCTCATCAGGCGACCATCGACCGGCCATCAACCCTTGCGGGCCCACGGTCGGGCTGTGCCAGATTCGCCCCACGGTCATCAAGGCCGCGACCATCAGCAAGCCGAGCACCAGCCGGGGCGGCTGCAAGGCCATCGTCGCCGCCCGCAGGATCCTGGGGAACAGGAACTGCTGCACGAACTCATAGCCGTCGATGATGCGTCTTTCCGATTCAGCCACGTAGCCACCTCCTCCGACTGCTGCAGGGCGAACACCGATCCTATCATCAAGACCGGCCTTCCACCACAGATTCTCGATCAGATACGCAGCTGGGCTATCGCCACGGCTCCACCGGATGAGGGTACCATGGTAGGGCACTTTCCGGTATTGTGTTGGAGCCCCGCGGGCCCGGCCCCAAAGGCTCCCAGGACATCACTCGATTTGATTCTCTGAAGATAAGGAGGATTTCATGGCCTTCAAACTGCCCGAACTGCCATACCCCGACGATGCGCTTCAGCCGCACATCGACACCCAGACCATGCAGATTCATCGCGGCAAACATCACAACACCTATATCACCAAGCTCAACGCCGCCATCGCCGGCAAGCCACAACTCGAGTCCAAGACGATCGACGAGTTGGTTTCGGACCTCAATGCCGTGGCCCAGGACATCCGCACCGCGGTGCGCAACAACGGCGGCGGCCACTGGAACCACAGCATGTTCTGGACCATCATGGGGCCCAAGACCGGCGGTCAGCCCAGTGGTGACCTCGCCGAAGCCATCAATGCCGCCTTCGGCTCGTTCGACAAGTTCAAGGAAGAGTTTGGCGCCGCCGCAACGACTCGTTTCGGTTCCGGCTGGGCCTGGCTGGGCATTAAGGACGATCCCGGCGCGCCGGGACTTTGCGTCTGCTCCACGCCCAACCAGGACAACCCGCTGATGAAGGGCTTTGTGGATTGTCCGTGTGCGCCGATCCTCGGCCTGGATGTGTGGGAGCACGCCTACTACCTGAAGTATCAGAACCGGCGCCCCGACTACATCGCCGCGTGGTGGAACGTGGTGAACTGGCCTGCGGTCGCCGAGCGCTTCAGCAAAGCCAAGTCGCTCGCCGCCGTGTAGTCCGCATCAAGCGCGCACGTTCCGGGCGCGCCGAGAAGGATCACGCGTGCGCGCGCAGCGTTCGGCTGGACACACTTCTCGCTTACAGGGGGCTCGTTGCTGACCTGCAATTGAGGTTGGTACACCCCGTGCGCGCGCCAAGGTGACCGTCCGGCGACCTCGGCGCGCGCCAGCCATGCCGCGTGCGCTATAACTTCGGCTAACCGAGGCTTATCTCCGCGCAACTCGCGCTAAGTCGGCGCTTCGCAGGCGCATCGAGCCTTTATCTTCGACCAACTCGTGCGCGCCGGAACGACCTCAACCCACCCCGCGCGCAGAGACGTGGCTGTGCCGCACACGAAACGAAGAGAAAGCCCAGGGAAAGCGTTCCCTGGGCTTTGGCGCTTCACTCATCGCTCATCGCTCATCGCTTCTTCTTTGACTATGGTTGCGCCTCCAGAAGCGCAAGCAGGACACACGCACACACGAACGCTTCGGAGTCGCTTGCGGCGATCAGCCAAGCCTGGTGTTCGTCGACGCTGGCGAATCCCATTTGCGCCAGCGCCTCGGTGAGCGATGAGCTTGAACCCGATCCACCGCCGCCTTGAGCGCCCTGGCTGCAGCTCAACGCCGGGCCGGGGCCACAGAGGGGCGCTTGCGGGCAGGCGCCCCAGTTGGCCAGCAGTCTCGCCTGATCGAAGGGATCGGTGGTGCAGTCGCCGGTCAGATCACCGCAGGGCATGCCCCAGCACGCCAGCAGGCGCGCCTGGTCGAACGCGTCGACCCTGCAGTCGGGCACGCCTAGAGGGCCGGTGAAGTCGCCGGGACATTCGTTGAAGGGATCAACGGCACCACACGCCGGTAGCTGGGAGCAATCGGCCGGGCATCCATTGATATAGCGATCGAACCAGCACCGGCAGTTGTCCTGTTCCTCCGGGGTGCCGTTGGTCAGGCACTCCACGAAGAGGTTCCAGTCGCCCGGCCAGGTGAGCCCGGAGTCTTGGACCTCCTTCTTCAGCGATCTCGGCGGAGGTCCCTCGACGCAGGGACACTTGCCCCAGTTATCCTCCAGCGCCTGCAGGTCCAAGACATCCACATCGCCATTGCCATCGAAGTCGGGCGGGCCGCCGGGATTGGTCCCCCAGGCAGCCAGCAGGGCGAGCAAGTCAAGGATTCCAACGTTGCCGTCGCCGTCGAGATCCCACGGGCAGGGGCAAGCGGGGTCGAAAATGTATGCCGAGCCCGAGCTGCTGCCACCGTCGTCGTTGCGCGGTCCGCCGATGACCGCTACATCCCCGCTGATCGATACCGAGGTGCCGAAAAGGTCAAAGATGGCGCCGTCGGAGGCAGTGAGCTTGCCAACTTGGCCCCATCCGTTGTTGTCGCTCGGCCAGGGTTCCCAGAATATGTATGCTGAACCAGTCTCGCCCTCGTCGGCGAATGCCCCGATGATCGCGGTGTCGCCGTCGATCGACACGGAGTTGCCGAACTGGTCATTCGCAGCGCCGTCGGAGGCGAGTAGCCACGCTGTCTCGATCATGTTCACCCAGCCGCCGGGGGGCTTTTTGAACACGTACGCCGCGCCGGCGTTGATGACGCCGCGGTTGCTGAAAGGCAGGCCGGCGATGGCGATGTCGCCACTGATCGACACGGAGCGGCCGAACTGGTCACCCTGTGCCGCATCGGACGCGGCGAGCTTGGCAGTCTCGGTCATATCCACCCAGCCGCCGGGGGGCTTTTCGAAGATGTAGGCCGAGCCGGTGCTGGGACCGGCATCATCGTTGCCGGATGCCCCAACAATGGCGGTGTCGCCGCTGATTGAAACAGAGCCGCCGAAGGTGTCACCCGCCGCGGCGTCCAACGCGGTGAGCTTGGCCGTTTCGTTGATCGGCGAGGGGACGGAGTCCCAGCCGCCGGGGGGCTTGACGAAAATGTACGCGGCACCGGTGGGTCGACCGCCAAAGTCGGCCGTCGTCCGACCCAAGCGCAAACGCACGAAGGCGAGTACACCTTGATGAATGGACTACTCAACGGGGAGGCAAATAGGTGACTGTCCCGAATATCCGTCGCCTGTGTAGCTGTCACCTACCGAGGGGACACCCTGGTTATCGAGCCGCTCTTCGTGTCTGGGAATGGGCAGCATCCAGCCCAGGTGGCGCTGTCAGGCCGCATGGTCAGCTGCACCGCCTCATCGAGATCACGGTAGGGAAATAAGCCGGCGTCCGAGCCGACCTTTGCGCCGTGAAACCCCAACTTGATGGCGCAGTGACAACCGAAGGTCCACGAAGTGCAACTGATACCCAACGCATCCTTAGCGTGCTTCAGCCATTGGGCTCGGCGCTAAGTCGGTGCTTCGAGGTGCAGACTGACCGCAACCTACTCAGGTGTTCGCCATGATAGGATGTTCAAGAACGCCGAGGTCATCCGGTAAATCCGGGATTACATCACATTTCCGTTTCCAAAAGCATGGCGAATCTTCATCGCCGCCTGCGTCGTGGCAAGAGCGCGGCGACGGCAAGCAGCCAAAGAGCGCCTGGCGCCGGGACGCCAAAGTGAAGATCGTCAATCTCGGCGTCGACGCCGATAGGATCGATCAGCACGGCCGCGTCAAAGAGGTCGCTGGAAATCAGCCCCCCAAAGTTGCCTATGCCCCCGGCTATGAAGACGCTGGTGTGAATCAAGCGGCCTTCGCTGAACAGGTCAATCTGAAGATCACCGGGAAAATCCACGCCGAT
>JAPUKX010000210.1 GCA_027295435.1 Planctomycetota bacterium
GACGGTGGAGCTGGCCAAGTCGCACGGGCTGCAGGTCATTGCCGGAGCCGGCTCGAACAACACCGAGCACGCCATCCATCTGCACCGCTTTGCGCACGCCGCGGGCGCGGATGCGGCCCTGCATGTGACGCCGTACTACAACAAGCCCTCGCAGGAGGGAATGTATCGCCATTTCATGGCCGTGGCCGATTCGTGCGGCCTGCCGGTCGTCATGTACAACATCCCGGGCCGAACATGCGTCGCTCTCTCGGCCGACACCATCGAGCGGCTGGCGGCCCATCCCAACATCCAGGCGATCAAGGACGCGACCGGTTCGCTGGATCAGGCAAGCGAGATCGCACTGCGGACGGACCTGGCGCTGCTGTGCGGCGACGATACGCTGACCCTGCCGATGGCGTCGGTCGGCGGCGTCGGCGTGGTCTCGGTGGTCTCCAATCTGGTTCCCCAGAAGGTTGCGGACCTGTGTCGCGCGTTCCTGGAAGGTGATTGGGAGGCCGCCAGGATTCTTCACGGAGAGCTGTTTGGGCTATCCCGCGGGCTGCTGAGCCTGGCCACCAACCCAATTGCGGTCAAGGCAGCGTTGCAGATCCTCGGCCGAGATACCGGGGCGGTGCGGTTGCCCTTGTGGCCGCCTGATCAAGAGACGCGCCAGGCTATTGAAGAAATGGTCGCCGTGAGCGGTCTGCGCGCCGCTGAGCTGACGGTCTGATTGCTGAGTTTGCCCGACGTGGACCACCCGTTGCCATACAAGATCGCCGTGCTGTGCTACCTCTACGATGATGGCGGGAATGTGCTGCTGTTGCACCGCAAGCACGCACCTAACGCCGGCATGTACTCGCCCGTTGGCGGCAAGCTCGACATCGCCCGCGGTGAGGGGCCGCATGAATGCGCGCTCCGCGAGATTCGAGAGGAAACCGGCGTGAGTCTGAATCAAGACGACCTGCGGCTCACCGGCATCGTGTCTGAGCGGGCCTATGAAGGGGAAGGCCACTGGCTCATCTTTCTGTTTGAAGTCATCCGGCCGATTGCCCCGCACACCGTGAAATGGACCGATTTTGAGGAAGGCACCTTGGAGTGGAAGTCCATGGATGAAGTGCCCGGGCTACCCATTCCTCGCACCGACCGTGAGGTGATGTGGCCGCTGGTCCAGTCCCACCGTGGGGGCTTCTTTACCGTGCACATCGATTGGGCCACGGACGGCATCACCTGGACGGTGCACGAGTCGATGAAGCACCAAGGCGCCAAGGCGCCAAGGCACGGAGGTACGCGGGGCCGCGTGTAGCGAGCCGTCACGGCGGGCCGGGACCCTGCCAGCGGCTCCCGCCGATTGTCACAAATCACGTGTGGCGGCTCTTCGGCGTCGACCGCAGCCGTGCGGCGAGGGCGACTTCGGCAAGCAGTTCCCCGGCTCTTTGACCGGTCTTGGCCTCGGCGATCAGGCGAATGATCGGCTCGGTGTTGCTGGGCCGCAGATGGACCCATCCGTCGGCAAAGTCCACGCGAACGCCGTCGGCGGTGTTGATATCCGCCTCGGCAAAGTGATCGGTCACGCGTTGCACCGCTTCCTTCGCTGCGTCGTTGCCGCTGAGCTGTTTGAGATCGAAGCGATGCTTGATCATTTCATAGTGGGGAAGCTCCGCGACGATTTCGCTGAGCGGACGGCCTTCGGCGGCCAGGAGACTGAGCGCAAGGGTCATGGCGGAAAGACTGTCGCGGACGAAGCAGACTTTCGGGAAGATCACGCCGCCATTGCCCTCTCCGCCGATCATCGCCCCCGCCTGCTGCATTGCAGCTGCAACGTTCGCCTCGCCGACCTGCGTGCGAATGACGGTCGCACCGGGATATCGCGCCGCGAGGTCGTCGATCATGCGGCTGGTGGAGAGATTGACGACGATCGGTCCGCCCCCGTACAGATCAAACATCCGTTTCGCCGCCAGCACCACGGTGTACTCTTCTCCGATGAATCTGCCGGTCTCGTCGATGATCGCCAGCCGATCGGCGTCGGGATCCTGCGCGAAGCCGCAATCGGCACCTTCGGCAGCGGTCAGTTCTGCGAGTTCGGCGACGTTCTCCTCCACCGGCTCGGGGCCGTGGGCGAAGCGACCGGTCGGCTCGGCGTTGAGGTGTACCAGCGTGCAGCCCAGCCGCTCCAGCAGCATCCGGCCGGCGACGCCACCGGCGCCGTTGACCGAATCGAGCACAACTTTGAGTTTCGCTCGCTGAATCGGCTTCCCATCGAGGTTTGCCAGCACCTTTTTGACATGTATCTCGTGACTGCGCTGATCGCGTGTCACAGCAGGAGTCGTCCGGGGTTCGGGACGGCGAAAGTCACGCTGTTTGAAGCGGCGTGTGATTTCGTCAACGTCGTGTTTTGTCGAGGCGATTCCGTGGGCGTTGAGGCATTTGAGCCCGTTCCACTCGATTGGGTTGTGAGAGCCGGTGACGACCAGTCCGCCGGCTGCCCGATGTTCGGTGATCATCACGGCGACCGTCGGGGTGGCGACCACGCCGAGGTCGATCACCGCGCACCCAGCAGCGGTGAGGCCGGTGACGGCTGCCCCACAGAGCGTCTCGCTCGATGGCCGGGTGTCGCGTCCCACACACAGCGTTACGGGCGATCCGCCGGTTGTCTGCGTGACGAATGAGCCGAACGCGGCGGCATAATCGGCGGCCACAGCGGGGGTCATCGATTCGCCCACGATCCCCCGGGCACCGGAGACCGAAAGCATCAATGGCGCGTTTCGCGAGTCCGTCATTGGCGCTAAGGATATCCGCTTTGCGCCAAGAACCCCCGCATATGCATACGGGGCTTTGTGGGTCATCGCCGCGGATGCATTTGGGCGGGGTCTTGGCGGCTTATACTCTCGGCGCAATGTATGAGGTGACCGTTGAGCAAGTATTCCGTGCGGCCCATGCCATCACCCTGGCCGGGCAGCGCGAGCGAACGCATGAGCACGATTGGCGCGTGCGGGTCGTGGTCGGGGGCCAAGAGGTCAATCACGACGGCGTGCTCTGCGATTTTCATTGGCTCCAGCGCCAGCTTGACGTCATCTTAGCCCCGCTTGAAAATCAAGATCTGAATGCCGTCGCACCATTTGATCGGGTCATTCCGACCGCTGAGCATGTGGCGCGCCACATCGCCGAGGCGATCGGCGCAGTACTCCCGGCGGGACTTGCGTTACGCAGCGCGACCGTGACCGAGGCGCCGGGGTGCACCGCGACCTACAGGCCGCAGCGCCCACGCTCGGCCGGCGGCGCGTAGCGAAGGCCCAGGACACCTCGTGTGATGGATTCGCCGCTGGGCCGTGGGCTGGTGTCTCAATCGGACAGATAGACTTCGGTTCGCGGCATGGCGGAGGCCACCAGTCGAATGACCCGCTGATTGTCTCCGTCGAGTGTCACGCTCATGTTGTCATCGGGCACAACAGTGAGATCGATGGTAGCCCGGTACAGCCTGCGACCGAGCTTGTACTCCAGAGTGAACGGCCGGATGTAGTCGCCGGGATTGTTAGGATCGTCTTGCCTGACGACGCCTTCGAGGAGCAGATGCCATTCGTTGAGGCCGCCGGGGTCGCGAATCACATAAAGGGCTTCCTCCACCTCGACCCATCGCAGTTCCAGCACCTCTCCGTTGGGCGTGAGGAACTGAATGAAGTCATCCTGGACGAGTGAATCCTGCGGGTTGACGGGGAACGGCCCGAACTCCCGCCCGGTGCGGATCAGCGTCAACATGCGATTCATGATCAGCCGGCTGATGGTATGGGTGGAGGCCTCCTCGGTTGTCGCCTGGTAGGCCATGAACGATGCGTCCAGGGCGACCATGGTGGCGGTGAGCAGGGTCGCGGTGATGACCAGGGCGATGAGCATCTCGACGAGGTTGAATCCCCGCCGGGCGGTCCGCCACGGTCGAATCCGGCGTGGGGTTGGCGTGCGTGTCGGGCTCACATCGACCCTCCTTCCGTGTAGGTGAGTGGATCGGCGTTGATGCTGATCGGCCAGGGGATTCCGTCGGGGAGCTTGGCGTCGGGATCGTAGCGCAGCGTGATCTCGCCGAAGCCCACAAAGCTGGCGTCGGCGGTGTCGACGCCTTCACCGTCGCCATCCGACGGGCCGAAGTAACCGATCGTGGTGTTGAATGCGTCGGTGAGCCCGCCGTAGAACAATGGCCCCACACCCGCCAGGGGGCGGAAGGTCATCAGCAGGGTGCCGTGTATATCCGCCGTGCCGCGAACGTCCAGGATGCCGGCGACAATAGTTCCCATGAGCTTGATCTTGGGTGTAAGGGTGGGATCGACATTCTGGTCGTTGGCGAAGTTGCCGACGTCCGCCGACCAGCCCGGCATGAGGATCGAGCTCTTTTCGAGCTCCACGATGTCGGCGGGAGCCATGGCTGCGATGATGCCCCGAATGACCGCCTCGTCCGGGTGCCCAACCAGGTCGGGATCGTCCGGGTCAAGGAAGAACTGAGTGGTGCCGGTGAACTGAATCTTGTTTCGCCAATGGGCGTATCCGTTGGGCGTGTCGCCGGTGACCGATCCGATGAACGTGCATTCATCAAAGCGGATGTTGTTCGACCGCACTCGGGTGTCCGGCCAGGTGCCGGCGCCGTTGGTGGCCAACAGGCCAGGCCATTTCAGGTCATAAAACGGAGGATCAACAATGCGTTGCATCGCGCCGGCGTAGTTCCAGTTCTCGTGGATGCAGTCCACGTCGGTCGCGATGTAGGTGACGCCGATGAACGTGCAATTGCGGAAT
>JAPUKX010000211.1 GCA_027295435.1 Planctomycetota bacterium
GCGTCGGCAACAAGTGCATACTTCACGCACTCCGCCAGGCCGCATCGGAAGTCCCGCGGATCGAGCGTGCCCAGCATCTTTGGATCGATGACGACGGCCTTGGGTTGCCAGTATGCGCCGACGATGTTCTTGCCGAGTCCACCGTCGGGGAGGGTGAAGTTGACCGCGGTCTTGCCGCCGATCGCTGCATCGACCATCGCTAACAGGGTGGTGGGAACCTGGATCAATGGCACGCCTCGCAGGTAGGTCGCGGCCGCAAACCCGACGGTGTCGCCGATGATCCCTCCGCCGAGCGCCACGACCGGGCTTGAGCGGTCCAAACCGCCCCCCAGCATGGCTTCGTAGAGGCGCTGGGCCGTTGGCAGCGACTTTTCCGACTCGCAAGCCGTCAGTTGTATGGTCGTCGTCGTGAAGCCAGCCTCATCCAGCGACCGTTGCGCGACAAGGCCATGGCCCGACGCGATGCGCTCATCCACCGCAAGCAAGGCCTTGGTCGGCCCGGCGATCTGGGCGACAATGGATCCCAGCCGCCGAAGCAGCCCGGGCTCGATCATCACGTCGTAGGCGGCCTCGGCGAGGGTGACATGAATAGTTGTGCCGGTCATCGCTCAGTCGCCTCGGCCCGGCGTCGCAGTTCCGCCAGGGCCTGGGCAGGATCATCGGGCAACGGCGCTGGGTCGTCCACCTCCGCCAATGCCTCGACAACCGGCCGAACGATGCTCCGCCTCGCGCCCACCGCGGGCCGACCTCGCCGCACGTAGATCAGCAGCAGCAGAAACAGCACGAACATCACCACCACCGGGATCGCCACCGCCCACAGCCCTAGCCAACGCTCGTCGCCGGCGATGACGCGCGTCGAGAACACACCGACGAAGGCGGGATACTGATGGACCTTTCCGTCGCGGGCTACTGCATCGACCCGTTTGTAGAACCGAGCCACGATCTGGACCTGCTCGCCGTCACGAAAGGCGTGATCGGGTTGGACCCCGACTACATACGTGAGGATCGGCCAGCCTTGCTCGTCGCGGATGAACCATTCGACCACGCCCTCGTTCGCCTGGTCGATCCGAGTCTGCTGCTGAAGCCTTCCGACGATTTCGTAGAGCTGGCCGCGATAGGCCTCAGGCTCAGCCACCATCGCGTCGAGGTCGGGATGCAATCGAATCGGAGCATCACCGATGCCCGGCATCCATTGTCGAACATTGTCCAGCAGCGCCTCGAACGCGGGTTCGCGGTGATCGCCCCCATCGTGCGCCGTGGCCAGCTGAGCGCGCTGAACATCAGTCAACGGCACCACGGCCGTCAGCATCATGCACGCGATCAGATTCATCAAGAACATAGTGCAGCAACAGTCAAACCGTGGCAGTGTAGCCGCGCCCCGCCGGCGACCGAAGACGCGCCGCGTGAACCGATTGATGTCTCGCCGGCGACGACTCGCCCGGCGACGTGAGCTTCGTCGTCCCGTGAAGCCGCAGGGTCGCGGCCACAACCGTCCGCATAACGCGCTGCCGGCGGCGAACTTTCGGCCTGTGCCGCCGGCATTGGAGGGGTGCGGCGCGATTTGAGAAAGGCGCGTTGACCGAGTTGCACCCGCTTCGTACGGTCAAAGGAGCGTTCGTAGCTCATGCGCCGACTGCGCCGAAGCCCCAAGGGGAATGAAATGAGAGATTCTCGGGTCCATCCGCGTCTTCGAACCGCCCGGATTGTCGCTCTGGTTGCCACGATACTCGTGATGGCCGCGTGCCACGATCTCACGTCAGGTGCGCTCTGGGGCGCTGGAATCGGGGCCGTGGCCGGGTTGGCCCTCGGCGGCACCACCGAGGCCACTGTGGTCGGGGCAGGCATCGGCGCCTTGATCGGGGCCGAGACCGTGGCCGGCCACGTCGAGTACCGCCCGTACGCCTATTCGTACCATCATCACCCCCATCGCCGCCACACCGTTCACCGTGGTGCGCCGGACCACCGCCACTCGTACGACCGATCCGGATGCCACTACACCTACTGATACGGTCTAGGACTCATTCGCGAGCACTGTGTTCGATTCGTAGCCGCGGGTGAGTATCCGCGGGAACCCCGCTCTTCCGGGCGGGGCCGCTTGAGCCCATGCGCGATGGTACTGCCCGCCATAGCCTGATGCGGGGTCTGTGAAAGTCCCGTGATCACAGGACGCCGCATAAGTCGTCCGTTGCGACGCCGCCCCCTCCCAAAGACGCCGAACCTCCTTGCCACCAGTCGCTTGCGACCTCAGCTTGCCCGCGGCTCACAAATCGGCTACCCTTGCCCGTTGTATTCTCCGCCGCCGGGACCTGACCATTTGGGTGATGGACCGGCGGCCGCCCGACGCAGATTCCACCCGAGGATCCCGTTAGGCATTGGACACTCGGGACACAGGACACAGGCAAGTGAAGATTTACGTTGGTAACCTCTCGTTCGATACGACGGAGACCCAGCTCAACGAGCTTTTCAGCGAGTTCGGCGAGGTTCACGACGCGACCCTCATCACCGATCGGGAGACCGGTCGTCCACGCGGCTTTGGCTTCGTCGAGATGCGAAATGACCAGGCGGCGCGCGAGGCGATCGGGGCCCTCGATGGGAAGGAGGTGGGCGGACGCTCCATCAAGGTCAACGAGGCAAAAGCGCGGACGGAGCGCCCCGCCCGAGGTGGTGGCCGGAATCGCTGGTAGACTTGGGCTTGGAGCCCGCCTCCCGCTGCGGAAACGAACCACCCACCATACCGCGTAGCGCGATCCAGAAGGAGCCGTGCGCGTCGGTACGCGGTGTTGGTATGCGCGCTCTCCTTACAGCCGCGGCTCGTCACGGACGCTTCAGCTGCTCAGTAACGGCTCCTGCTGTTGGGCCGAGGGCGACGAGCTGAGCGAACATTTCGAGATCCGATCGCCGATCTCCGGGTGCGTTCTTCGGGTGCTTCGGGAAAGCATGACCGCGGTCGAGCCGGGCGCGCCGCTGATGGAGCTGGGCGATCCTACCGATCTGGAAGTCGTCATCGACGTGCTATCAACTGACGCGGTGAAGATTTCGCCCGGCGCTACAGTGATCCACGACCGTTGGGGCGGCGATGATCCGCTGCTGGGCACTGTTCGTCTCGTCGTGAGGAATCCTGACGGGCCAACATCTGAGACCGCTGCTTCTGCCGACACCGGGGATCCGAACCTTCCCCATCCCGACATGTCGGGGCTCGTCAGGTTCGGCTTGGCAACGCCCTCAGCACGATTCTCGCTTCAAGCCGTACGAATGCTGGTGACATCGCTTGCGGCCTCTGGGAGCTCGCCCTGTGTATTGACGGCCACGCGCTGGACGAACGCGTCGAGGAGTGCGTGCTCATAGCGGGTTCCGGCGTCCTTCTGCAAAACTTCAAGCGCCTCATGGAGTGACATCCCCTTGCGATAAGGGCGGTCGGTGCGCAGGGCATCGAAAACGTCGGCAACCTGAACAATCCGGCTGGCCAGGTGCATCTTCCAGCCGGCCGCGACCGGGGGATACCCGCCGCCCGGGTACATGTGATGCTCGAACGCGACGATTGGCGCAATTTTCGGTACGCCGGGAGCACCGAAGAGCTGGAGCGCGCCGTCTACCGGATGGCGCTGAACAATCTTCCATTCATCGTCCGTCAACTTGCCTGCCTTATTGAGCACGCTCTTGGGGATCAGGCGCTTTCCGATGTCGTGCAGGACGGCGGACACCGTCAGATCAAGCAGGGCATCGCCGCGCATCCCGACCTCCTCGGCCAAGGCAGTGCTGAGCAGCGCCACGTTGATTGTGTGGACGAAGGTGTACTCGTCGTGCGTCTTCAACGAAGCCAGCGGAATCGTGATCCCTCGTGAAAGTGACACGGAGGTGCAGATGTCGGCCACCAGAGTCGACAGCTCGCCCTGCTCGGGCTTCCCCGTTCGGATGTCGCGCCAGACGTGCCGCACCACACCTGCCTGACGCCTGGGATTCCCCGCCAACTTGAAGGGCTGGGCTTCACCGCGTGGTTCGGTGCCGCCAACCCACCCGAATCGAATGTGGGCGCTCCCATTGATCTTCTCGGGCTCCTTGGTTGCCTCGTCTAACTGGTCGAGCATCGCTCGAATCTCATCGCGGGTGAGGCCGCGACGAAAGGACACGGCCTCGACCCCACGCTGGTGCAGTCGCCGAAACAGTCCTTCCGCCAGCGTCGAACTGGAGGGAAGCTTGTCATTCTGAAAGACGACACGATCCTCGAAGGCGAGAATCGTCACCTGCTCCATTTGATGGAACGCCTTCGTGAGAAGATCGTGGGCACACTCGATGTGCCCACTGACGGCCGGATGCTCGCGGGAATACACTTCCCGCCCAAAGAGCGCCGCTTGCAATGAACACATTGCCCCGTCGATGAGGTCAAGCATCCGAAGGCCTCCGATGTTTCGTGGATCGGTCGGCCAGGACGCTAAGCAGTCGAGTCAACGAAAATCGCCAGCGTCTCAACGCTCGTCGGACATCCGGCTCGTCACCCATCTTGGAGAGGATGCCGGCCAGCCATCTCGCGCGAGCGGCGTGTTTGACACGAGGATGATCAAGCAACAAATGCATCATGCCGCACAGCACGGGAGCACCCAGACCCTCGGGAAGCGACTGCACCATCGGCACCAAGCGCTGCAGCGACTCGAAGTCCGCATTGGCGAGATTGCGGGCGACCTCGAAGCACTGTTGGCGGTCTGCCGGGTCAACGAGTTCTTTGAGCAGTGCCATTGCACAATCAGGCGCCGCCGAGGTCAGCGCTGCGATCATCCGGCACCTCGCCGGCGCTTCTCCAAGGTGCAAGAGCGCCAGGGCGTCACGGTTGACGTGGTCGCCGCCGACGGCGCATCGGAGAATGCAATCGATTCGTTCCGATCCCTGGAATCCTTCGAGGTACACCTTCGCTGCCTGTCGACTTTCACAATCGTCCAAAGAAGTCACCAGATGCTGTGCCACGCGCACGGACTCCAGCACGAGGTCTGCCCGCCCGCGTTGGAGAAGATCTGGCGTCATGTCAGAGAGGTATCCGATGACTCCGACGCAATCAGTTCGGCCGCCGGTGAATCCCCGCGCGAGCTGCACTGCGACCAGGACGGCGTGGGGCTGCACGTGATTGGGATGAAAGGTTGTGAGGTCTTGCGTCGCAGAGCCCGTTGATCCACTGCCTGCTGTGAGCTGGGCGAGTTGCGCCTGGTATGCTTCGGGACTGAAGTCCTTCTGAGCTCTCGTCTGAAGGACCTCGTCGAGCGCGGCCTGCAGCGACTCGCTGACATCTTCGCTCACCGTCCCGGCATCTTGCCAGTGCTTTAAGGTCTGCATGATCCGAGCGTTCTCGTCACCACCCGGCACCGCAAGGCGCGCCAGCTTCGTGTAAAGCATCAGGATTTCCCGGCTCGGTTTGGATTCGGATCGGTCCGCCGTCTCCAGCGCGCCGAGCACCTCCGCGACGGGAAGGACCTCCGAGAGTTGACCGAACAGGTCGAGCGATGCCTTGGGATTCGCGGGACTGATCGTCAGCAGTCCGGTTCGCAGATTCGGGCTGAGCCCGGAGAGGAACGTGCCGAGGCGCCCGACGGACTCGGCCCGGGTCCCCTCGCTCATTGTGCCCAACGATTGGGTCAATTCCTCGAAGTGAACCCGCCCGCTGGCGATGACGTCGTCCGGCGCTTGTTCGAATTGAGCATTGAGTTCGGCAGCCAGGCGATCCGGCTCCCATCCCGTCTGTTGAGTTGGTCCGCAAAGCAGCGATTGGATCAGGTCGGACCACGATCCCACTTCGCCGGCGTCCCGATCCTTCGACGCCCGCTCGCCCTCGACGATTCGCAGTCCGTCGTAGCGGAGCGGAATGATCCGAATGCATTTCCGAGTTGCGTGCTCAATCGTGCCGACAAGATCATCACCGCGGATATGCTCCCGTTGAGCACGAAACAGCGTCTCGAGGAAGGCCGCCATGGTCGCGCTGTCGGCGCCTCGTTGAAATTCGATCGCTGCGATATCGAGCTCGTGCAACACCTCGGCCAGGGGCACCAGCGATGCGGAATCGTTCGCGTCATCATCGATCAGGAAGCGGCCATGTCCGATCCCGATGGTGATTGAATTGGACTTGACGAATGCCGAAGCCAGTCGAGTTGCCGCGTCCTTCGTCGCGTCACGAGTTGCCGGGTGATCCGGCGAGTAGAGTTTGGATGCTTGCCAGGCGCGGCTCAAGGCCTTGAGGGAGTCAATCACGCCTCTTTGCGAGGCATCCCCGCGGATTGTCGCTTGCGAAGTCCTGTTCATCCGTGAGCCTGCGTGACTGTTGCGGAATCGGAGCAGCATCGGTTGTCGGAATCTTCCATTACGCGGCGCTCATCCATCGCTTGTTGTCCAGCAGTAGCTGCCCGGCTTGCTGCTCGCTGACGGCCTTGCTGAACAACCACCCCTGGCCGAAGTCACAGTCCACCTTCTGGAGCATATTGACCTGCTCTTGGGTTTCGATTCCTTCAGCCACGACGGGCATGTCCAACGTGTGGACCAGCTCCACCATCGCCTTGGTGATCGCCACAAACTGCCGCCACTGCCGATCCCGGCTGCCGATGCATTGATCGATCTTGACGATGTCAAAC
>JAPUKX010000212.1 GCA_027295435.1 Planctomycetota bacterium
GGCCATGATCATGAACCTTCCTTGGCGGACGACGCCTGCGCCTCACCATCCGGTTGGGCGGCGATGCCTTCCTCACGCACGCGATCCTCGGCAGGCGCGGCCAGGTACTTCTTCTTCGGCTGGGGAATGTGACCGGCGTCGGCCTGGTTGCTGAGGTTCATCAGTTGCCAGGGCGCATACTCGTCACTCAGAAAGAACGTGACTCCTTCTTGCAATGCTTCCTCAAAGGCTTTGAGCCAGACGAGAAAGATGGCGAGATTTTCGTCCTCGCTCATCTGCGAGAGGTATTCAGCGGCCCGTACGTTGGCGGTCGCTTTGATCTCTTCGGCTCGCTGCTCGACGAACGCCTCGAGCCTGTCGGCGAGGGTGTTGGCTTCGGATTCGATTCCGACCGCCTCAGCCTCGCCTCTGGAGCGCTCCGCATCCGCAAGTCGCACTCGTGTTCTCTCCATCCGTGCCAACACGGCCGTCGTCGTCCTCGGTGGCAGGAGTACCTGGCTGATACCGACGGTGACCGGTTCGATCCCCATCGAACCAATGGAGGCTAACTGGTGCAGCATCTCCTTCTCGGCCTGACCCAGACGGCTCGCCGGCCCGATCAGGTCATCGAAGGCATACCGGCTGAGGCTCCCCTTGACGGCGGTGCGAAGGCGACCTTCCAAGATCCTCTGGGCCTCTTCGAGCGCTCCCTTGGACGGAAAGCTCTTGAAGAACGTCAGTGCATCGTCGGCGCCAACCTTCCACAAGAGGAAGGCTTGGACCACCACCGACTGCCCATCCGCGGTGGGGACTTCCACCTTCGGCGTCTCGACGAGCTGGAGTCGCGTATCGAACCTGGTGACACGATCGGCGAAGAACGGAATCCGAAAGTGCAATCCGGGCTCCTTGACCAGACTCTGCTCGCTCGCGCGGCCGTAGCGCGTCTTGATGGCGACCTCGTGGAAACGCACCGTGTAGGTCGTGCTGTACAGCACCAGCAGGACCAGCAGAATCACACCGACGACAACGGCCAATGCTTTACTCATTTGCCAGATTCTCCTTCACTGGAGCTGGGGTGGAATCCGAAGACCCCCGGCGGCTCTTGGAGCTCGACATCCAGGTTCACCCGCTCCGGGTCAATGCCGACGATGAGGTACTTGCGACGCTCGGCCAGCATCTTGCTGAGCACATTCATGATTTCGCGCTGCTGAAACAGCCTGGGAGCGGCGCGATAGGACGCGAGCCGGCCCTCGAACTCTTTCACCTGGGCCCGCGCGTTCATCTGTTTGATCCAGCGCTCGGCCTCCGCGGTGGAGATGTCCTGCGCGAGCCGGCCGCCGGCTTCGGTGTACATGCGCTCGATCAGAAGCCGCTGATCGATGACCTGCTTGGCTTGGCCGCCCAGATCTCGTTTGAGCTGCCGCCACTGCTCGATCTCGGCGAGGATCTGCTTGGCTTGCTCGGGACTGCCAACCCAAAAAGCGAGGTCTTGTACCACTCTTCCCGCGGCCTCGGCCACCGTTTGGCGGCGCTGCTGTTTGGCGATGGCCAGATCATCAAAGTTCTTGGCCACCCCGCCGGAGGGACGAAGCATCGGCACATTCACGGCTACAACCTCAATACCCGTGTGGTGATTCTGGAACACGGTCTGGATCCGGTCGTGCAGTTGAGAGACCACCTCCGCCCGGCCGGTTGCGATCACCTGCTCCAGGGACAGCCCGGACAGATGCTGGGTGATTTCACGCATGGCCAGCGCCTTCAGCGCCGCTTCACGCATGTTCAGCCGTTGCCGACGACGACGCACGTCCGAAGAGAACTGAATGAAATCCAACAGGCCGTCGGGCTTGATCCGATACTGAAGGCTGATCTCGGCATCGACGAGTGCAAAGAGATCGCTCACCGGCTCGGCCTGGAGTTTGTCGGGCTGGGTGGATTCGGCCGACGTTGATCCGCCCGTGCGCACCGCAGAGCCGCCGACGATGAACGGGTCCAGCTCGACATCCGTGGAGATGTCTTGAGCCCAGAGTTGGACGTTCGGGTCCTCAAGCCTCCTGGCGGTCAGGGGAATCTCCCGGATGATGCCGACATCGTAGATGTCCGCGGCCTGAAACGGCCAGGGCAGCTTCCACATGATGCCTGAGGTGTGGACCTGCTTGCCGGGGGGGCCGATGATCTGGCCCCCGCTGAGCTTGACCGCCTGTTGATGCGGCTCGACGACCACCATCATGTTCAGGGCGATCAGCACGAGCGCCCCGAACCCCAGCAGCCAGCCGAAGCTCCGCAGTAGCAGTTTATACCCCCAGGAGCTGGTGATGTCGAAGCCGAACTGGTAGTTGACGGCCTCGTTGAGCGACCGCACGATCGACTCCGGTGCGGCCAGCAGGCTCAACACGCGCGAGTCAAACGCCGGTCTGGGGACCTCGCCGGGGATTCTCGGCCGGTACATATTAAGGATGAAGTTCAGGACGATCTCACCGGCCAGGACCGCCATGTAGATCGGGATCGCGTATGCCACACCGACGACAACATTGTCGTTGTCGAGGAATCGGAAGACGATTCCGACAGCGACGGCGAGCAAGACCATGGCGCTGCCGACCATGTAGCCGGCCCCGCCGCGAAGGTTCTGCCAGGCGGGCTGTTTGGCCATGCCAGCCACGAAACGAGAAAAGATGAACGCGAAGGCTGCAAAGAAGAGGCAGATCGCGACCGCCCACCCTCGCTGCTGGGTCAGGAGGAATTCAGGCCCGCCGCCGCCGGGATCGCCGAGGCTGCGCAGATATCGAAGCATCGAGACGGGGCCGAACGCCAGATAGGCCGCGGTAAGCAGACTGACGCTGGGCATGAGCCATTTGTGCATCAATCGCAACCGCCGGGCCGCGACCTTTTCCTCCTCGCGGGCAGCCTTGAACACCGAGCCGGCCCCGGCCCTTTCCGCGGCAAGTTCGTCCTCCTCCAGGGCTTCCAGACGCTCTTGCGTATGCTGATAAAAGACAGCGATCAGGCTGAGCCAGACCAGCAATCCCCCAAAGAGATAAAACGAGGCGAACCGAAAGACGGTGTCCTGGCCGAGCTGACCAAAGATCAGCAGGATCACCGCGATCGCAGCCTGGAGAATGAAGCCAAATCCGGCGACGCGCGTGGCCTGGCGGTATGCGTGATGATCGATTCTCATGCTGTGCTCTAGACAGGTGCCCGCCACCCGTGCCCGCTGACGGGCCGGCGATCACGGCCACAGCCTAGCCGCAGACCGCCTTGCTCGTCCAAGGCGGCATACCCAGACAGGGCGAGGCCGCCGCGCGCGGGCATACCACGGCGAACCTCGATGTGTTGAACTACGTATGATCGCCCTACCCCTGTTCGCGGGTTGCGACGAAAATTGTTCGAATCGGTCCGCTCGCAGCCGCATGGATCGCAACCGGGCTGGTTTTGGCCCAGCAACGCCCGCGACCCCTCTTGCCCGGGTGCCTCCGGTGAGCCCGTACCCTGACCCCTCCTCCCTGACTCCTGACCCCTGACCCCTGCTCCCAACCATGTTCGGGCAGACCCTCGCGATCATCCGCAACACGTTCTTTGAGAGCATTCGCCAGCCGATCATGCTGGTGGTGCTGGTCGTCGCCACCATCGCCCTGATCTTCAGCAACCTCCTTGCCGGCTTCACGATGGAAGACGACCAGCGGATGATGATTGATCTGGGACTGTCCACGATCATGCTCTGCGGAACTCTGCTTGCGGCGTTTATCGCCACCAACGTCCTGAACCGAGAGATCGAGAACCGCACCGTTCTGACCGTCATCTCCAAACCGGTCAGCCGGCCTGTGTTTGTGCTGGGCAAGTACCTCGGCGTGGCCGGCGCCCTGGCCCTGGCCATGGTCTACATGAGCCTGGTCTTCCTCCTCGTCGAGATGCATGGGGTCCTGCAGACGGTCCGAGATCCGATCCATGCGCCGGTGATCGTCTTTGGGGTGGCCGCAGGCGTGCTGGGTCTCGCCGCCGGCGTGTGGTGCAACTATTTCTATGGCCGGGTCTTTTCGAGCACCGTCATCGTCCTTACCACGATCCTGGCCGCCTTGGCGTATCTGCTGAGCCTCATGTTCGATCAGTCCTTTTCGCTTCAGCCGATCAGCGAATCATTCAAGCTTCAGCTGTGGCTGGCGCTGGCGGCGATCATGATGGCGATCATGGTGCTGACCTCGATCGCGATCGCCGCCTCGACCCGACTCGGCCAGGTGATGACCCTCTGCGTGACGATCGGCGTGTTCATGCTGGGGTTGCTGTCGGATTCGATGCTCGGGCAGCCGATCAAACAGCTCGACGACGTGTGGCTCCAGCGTGCCAGTGCGGCTGGCCTGACGGAAACGATCGCAGACATCCGAATCATCGAGCTGGACACCGGGCAGATCAACCAGACCGTCGTGGACAAAGAAGTCGCCACGGTGCCCCTGACACAGATGGCCGACGGCCTGGGCGAACGGCTGGCACACGCCGCGTACTGGGTCGCCTACTCGATTCTCCCCAACTTCCAGAAGTTCTGGCTCTCCGACGCCCTGACCCAGTCTCGCGTCATCCCCCCCGCTCTCTTGCGCCAGGTCCTCTTGTACGGCTTGTTCTACATCGTCGCAGCCTTGAGCCTGGCCACGATCCTGTTTCAACGCCGCGAGGTCGGGTGAGGAGAGGCTTGAGGCTTGGAGGCATGAGGCTTGAGTGAGTCCGCATTTCCCATCCGCCTGCGGCGGATCGGCGTTCTTGAGCGACCGACATGGTGAACACCAGAGTAGATTGCGGTGAGTCTGCACCTCGAAGCACCGAATGGGAGAGGAACCCAATGGACGAAGCGGATACCCTCAGCGCCTTGATGGCGATGCCCGGCCAATGGGTGGATCGAATCCGCCAACGCTGCCCGATGAAGAAGTTGATCCTCGACATGGACAGTTCGGTCAGCGACAGCTGCGGACGCCGGGAACGCCTTGTTGCGCGGCACCTACCGGGACCTCCGCGAGATGAGA
>JAPUKX010000213.1 GCA_027295435.1 Planctomycetota bacterium
TGACCGACATGATCGGCGAGCTGCAAAGGGGCCTGGGCAAGGATGCGGCACTGCTGGCGACGCGAATGCGCTATATCGCCGATCGCGTTGAAACACTTTTCCCACCGGACCAGACGCGGCATACGACCCGCCAGGACGATGCCGATCTCAGGCCGCCGGAGCCCGCGCCGCAGGTCACCGCCGATGTTGGACCCTCGCCCGCGCGGGTCGAGCTCGCGCCATCGCGGCCTGCGGGCGGTTTGCGTTGAGAATTGTCCAGGAATAGCCGGCCGGGCTACGCCCGCCGGTCTCGGGACGCGTAGCGTCCCGGCTAGAGTAGTTCTACTTGACGTGTAGCGTCTCTCGCTGGCTACACAGGAACCGAACGTGTGCTAGCGGTGGTCAACGATTGAGTCCCAGCCTGTCCAACTCATACCGCAGCCATGCACGTTCGAGTCGATCGACGTCGCCAAATGCCAGCTCGAACAGTTCGAGATGACGGTCGGCGGTCGGCCGGCCGGGGGGCTCCGAACGCAGAGCCTTGAGATAGGCGCGCAGCTGGGTCTTGCGAAATCGGTTCATCCACGTCACCAGCGCGTAGCTCTGGTGGTAGATCGTCTTAACCGTCTTATCTGAGTCGTCGGGCATCCGGGTGTACTTCACCAGCTCACGCAGTGCGAGGAGCTGATCGTTCTTCATGAGCTTCTGGAACTGCTCCCGGCGAGGGGCGTAATCGTGGTCCGGGCCAAACGCTTCGTTGGGGCGATCGGTCTCGAACGCCGTGGCCAGACCCTCACTAATCCACAACGGATTCTCTATCCAAGGCGATTCGATCCGTGTATGGAACGTCAGTTGGTGAATCGCTTCGTGCACGGTGGTGGCGGTCGCCGCCTTGACGCTGCGGTCGTTGATGCGGCTTGGCGGGCTGTGAGCCGGGTGCCGATCACGGCGCCGTGTCGGGCGGATGATCTCGGTCTCGATGGGCTGAGAGAGCGGCCGCGCCGGCGCGACATGGCGGTCCAACGCCAGCATCTGGGCCGTGGTCGGCTCGACAGCGCCGCGCGTCCGGGTGGTGACGGTGCTGGACTGGAGGTTGTAGAACACCACGCGGTCCTGTTTCGGCGAATAGTAGCCGGTGATCCAATCGGCGGTGACCCGGTCGTGGCCCTGGGCGAACCGTTGATAGTCCTCGCGCCGTTCAAACAGAACACACACCAGCTTGTGACGCAACGGCATGCGCCGCAATTGGAGCCTCCGCGTGAATCGTTCAAACTGGTGGTAGGTGCGCTCCAGGAGCTCCGCTTGGTGGCGCGTCCAGTGCCGATTCGCATCAGAGATGACCACGAAGCGCGTTGTCTGGAGGTCGATGAATCGTTGTGGCAGGAGATTGCGAGCCGCCCGGTATGCATCGGAGTCGGCTGATAGCTTGCGGTCCGCAGGGAGCAGGGGCGGCGCATCGGATGCTTCGTCGGCGTGCGGGGGGGCCTCAACCGTGTTGCCGCCGAGCATCAGCGTCAGCATCAGGGCGAAGAATTTCAGCCGGACGGCGCCGTCGGAGCCTGCCTGTGGTTGCACTGCGGACTGCGGTTGGCCTTTCTCCACAGCCCCAAGCATCGGAGCGGCGCCTAGGCGGTATGAGCGAATCCGCCTGGGCCAGATCGAAACCGTTGGGCCTGCAACGGTGGGGTGGTCGGCGCAGCGGCCGGAAACGTCGCGTCACATCGGCTGATAACGTCACGAGGTTCAGCTGCTGGCGTTGTCGCGGTTCGCCGCAAAGGTGGTCAAGCCGGGCGGTGTGACATACGATAGGATCGTATGTGAAGTTTTTCACACGCCCAGTTCATGAGCGACTCCAATGGGCCTCGAGACGGCAATCCCCACCGATAGCGTCCTGACCACGCAGCTCAACCGCATCATCAATTGGGCTCGGCGGTCGAGCCTCTGGCCGATGCCGTTCGCCACCGCCTGCTGCGGCATTGAGCTGATGTCCACCGCCAGCAGCCGTTACGACCTGGCTCGCTTCGGGGCCGAGGTGATGCGTTTTAGCCCGCGCCAAAGCGACCTGCTCATTGTGGCCGGGCGGGTGGCGGTGAAGATGCTGCCTGTGCTGCAGCGCATCTACATGCAGATGTGCGAGCCGAAGTGGGTCATCTCCATGGGCGCCTGCGCATCGACCGGCGGGGTGTTCGACACCTATGCGGTGGTGCAGGGCGTTGACCAGTTCATCCCGGTGGACGTCTATGTTCCCGGGTGTCCGCCTCGGCCCGAGATGCTGTTGGAGGGCATCATGGCCGTTCAGCGGATCATCGACGAGGAGAACATCCCCTACGACGGGGAGGGTCATCGTCTTCCACTGGAGATAGCGTTGCAGCCGAACTACGAGCCGCGCCCCCAGCCGGCGGAGGTGAGTATCGGCGCAACGTGATTTGCAATAAGGTGTCGCTGGTGTGACGCGCCTCGGTTTAGCCGCCGCTCGCCCAGCGGCGCGTGACAGCGGTGTGGCGCGCGGGTCTTCGACCCTCGGCTAAACGGCAGCACGAGAGGCGTTCAATCCCGCAGCTCGACCGTCCAGTAGGCGTCGTTGAGGAACGCTTTCCATGAGTGGTACTTGGCGTCGCCGAGGCGCAAGGTAATCACCGGGTTTCGATTCGGCCTGACCGGGTTGCGGATCAGCTTCAGGCCGGCCAGCTTGGGAGTCCGGCCGCCTTTTTTGGCGTTGCAAGTGACGCACGCGCACACCAGGTTTGTCCATGAATGCTGACCGCCCAGCACCCGCGGCGTGACGTGGTCAATGGTGAGTTCCCTGGTGGGGAACTGCCCTCCGCAGTATTGGCACCGGCTGCCGTCGCGCGCGTAGAGATTGCGGCGATTGAGTTTGACTTCCTGGCGAGGCAGACGGTCGTACCCAAACAGGCGGATGATTTTCGGGACCGCGATGTGAATGCGGGGCGTCCGTACCCAGGCATGAGCGTCCGGTTCGAACTCCCGTTGGAGCTCGGCGATCTCCGTCCAGGATTCGAAGTCGTAGTTGACATACTGACCGTCCTCGACCGCGATCACCTCCGCGGCCTGCTTGCAGAGCATGATGAACGCTCGGCGAGCACTAATCACGCGAATCGCCGCATACAGGCGGTTCAGGACCAGTACCTTCTCATTGAGGACCAGCGGGATCGCCGTCATCCAAACCTCCAACAATCCTTCTCTAGAAAGGTACGATTCGGCAGGATGGTAGTCAATCCGATCCGGCTGGGGCGAACGGCGATCGCATCGACCTGTTATCGGCTGGCGGGGCGAACGAACGCTTGGCGTGCCGATTCGACCCTCGGGCGGACATCGCAGCCGATCAGATGATCATCGACCAGTCCCATGGCCTGCATGAAGGCGTAGAGGGTGGTCGGGCCGACGAACGACCATCCCCGCCGTTTCAAGTCCTTGCTCATCGCGATCGATTCCGCCGACGTGGTGGGCATTGTTGCCCGCGTCACCGCTTTGGTCCGAGCCCGCGGTGACGGCTCGTACCGCCACACGTACGCTGCCAGCGAGCCGAACTCCTCGATCAACTCGATCGCGCGCCTGGCATTGTTGATCGCTGCTTCGATCTTGCCCCGATGCCGAATGATGCCGGCGTCCCGCAACAGTCGATCAACGGTCCGCTTGTTGAATCGAGCCACCCGCTCGATTTCGAATCCGGCAAACGCTGCGCGAAAACTCTCCCGCTTGCGCAAAATCGTCAGCCAGCTCAGGCCGGCCTGGAATCCGTCCAGGCAGATGTTCTCATACAATCGATTGTCACCGACGGCGGGAAAGCCCCACTCGGTGTCGTGATAGGCTTCGTAAAGGGGATCGCCCACGCACCACCAGCAGCGCGTCACGCCGTGCGCGTCGGTATGTAATCCATCCTTTGAGCTGCTCATCGGACTACTGCCTGCAGTTCGCGAGCGACCTCCAGCCCCTGGCTCTGCCGGGGGCTGATTTCAGTGTCGGAAATGTCGAATACCGGTGAGCAGGCAGGTGACGTTGTGCTCGTTGCACAGGTCGAGCGTCTCCTGATCGCGCTTGGACCCACCGGGATGGACGATGCACCGTATACCCGCTTCGATCAACAGTTGCGGGCCGTCGGTGAACGGGAAGAACGCATCGGAGGCGGCGATGGCCTCAGGGTCACCTTTGATACGGTCGCCGGCCTTGTCGATGGCGATGCGACACGCGCTCACG
>JAPUKX010000214.1 GCA_027295435.1 Planctomycetota bacterium
ATCGCGCAAGGGGGGAATCCCCCTTGCGCTTTCGCTCGACCTGCTGCCCCGGAACCGACGAAAAGAGTTCGCGGTACCATGAACATTGACCTTGCCACCATCATCTTCTTCGATGGGCTGAACTACGCTGCCACTCTCTTCATGCTCTCGGTTGGCTTGACCGTCGTCTTCGGGGTGCTGCGCATCCTGAACGTCTCGCACGGCGGCATCTATGCGCTCGGCGCGTACATGGGCACCTGGCTCGCACTATGGGTCCTCGACGTGGGGCTTCCACCCGTCCTGACCTACCTTGCGCTCTTTGTCGGGGCGCTTATCATCGGGCTTACCGTCGGACCGATCATCGAACGGTTGCTGCTGCGGCGCATCTACGGCAGCGACATGCACATCCAGCTGCTGTTGACGTTCTCGATCCTCCTGATCCTGGACGACGGGATGAAGTTGATCTGGGGGATGGAGCCGCTGTTCGTCAGCGAGCCTTACGCCATGCTCGGAACATTCTCGGTCGGCGGAATCCTTTACCCCTGGTATGACTCCGTGCTCGTCGCAGTGTCGATCATGTTCGGGGGCGCGTTGGTGTGGCTGGTGCGCGGCACCCGATTTGGCAAGCTCGTGGTTTCGGTGATCAGCGACCGCGAGATCAGTCTCGCCATCGGGATCAACGTCAACCGCATATTTATGGTGGCATTTACGGTGGGAGCCGTGGCCGCGGCACTCGGTGGGGCGTTCATCGCGCCTAAGATCGCGGTGGTCCCGCAATTCGCCCTGGAGGTGATCGTGTTGGCCTTCGCGGTGATTGCCATCGGCGGGATGGGAAGCATCGAGGGCGCCGCCGCGGGCGCGGTGATCGTGAGCTTCGCTCGGGCCCTGGCCATCCATCTGGCGCCGGAGTTCGAGCTCGTGGTGATCTACCTAATCATGATCCTCGTGCTGGCGTTCCGCCCCCAAGGGCTGTTCGGCGAGGTCGAGCTCAGGAGGATTTGAGGTGAACCTGCTGGCCGTCCCGCGCGCCGCTCTAGTTGCGTCCGCGTTGATGATCCTGCTGCCGCTGGTCGTGCCGGGCTGGATCGTGTTCATCTTGACCAAGGTGCTGTTCATGTCCATCGCGGTGATGGGTGTGTCCGTTCTCCTTCGGGGAGGGCTGCTCACCTTCGGTCACGCCCTCTACTACGCCACCGGCGCTTACGCCGTCGGATTCAGCGTCAAATGGTTCGGCGTTCAAGAATTGCTGCTGCTGGTCCCATTGGGGGCTCTGTCCGGCCTGATCATGGCTGCGCTCGTCGGACTCATCATGGCGAGATACCGGGAAGTCTTCTTTGCCATGCTCAATCTGGCCTTCTCGATGATACTGTTCGGCGCCCTGCTCAAGTTCTACTGGGTAACCGGCGGCACTGACGGACTCGCAATTGGAACGGCCACTCTCCTTGGAATCGAGCTCCCGGGGGACGGCTTCGGGTACTACTACTTCTCGCTGGCGATCGCGGGCGTCGTCACCTTGGTGGTGTACCGCTTCATGGCCTCCCCGGCCGGCTATTTTCTCAGAGCTCTGTACGACAACGAAATTCGTATCGAGTACTCGGGCGTGGCCGTGCGGCAGATCATCTATAGGACCTATCTCCTTGCGGGAACCCTGGGCGGCGTGTCCGGCGTGCTCGCGGCCTTTACCATCGGCCATATCGTCCCTGAAGACGCCTTCTGGATCCAGTCCGGCGAATTCGTCTTCATCGCCTTGCTGGGAGGCTTCGGGGGCCTGCCTGGCCCGTTGATGGGCGCGCTTGTCTACGAGTTCCTCCAGACCTACGCATCGAAATATTTCCCGTTGGCCTGGCAGATGATGATGGGCATCGTCATGCTGCTCATCATCCTGTTTCAACCCGGTGGGCTCTGGGCGATATACCAGCGGGTGGAACATCGGCTCGGCCGGAGAGCGAGAGGTGGCGAAAATTCCTGAGAAAACCTCTATCCTGCGAACGGTGGACGTAAACCGGTCCTTCGGCATGGTCACGGCCGCCGACAACCTCAACATCGAGGTGGGCCAGGGCGAGCTGGTCGGCATCGTGGGAGCCAACGGATCGGGCAAGACCACCTTCTTGAACCTCATCACCGGCTATCTTAGACCCGAGAGCGGCCGCATCCAGGTCATGGGCCGGGATACGATTGGCCTGCCACCCCGATTGGTCACGAAGCTGGGAGTGGCCCGCTCCTTTCAGATCCCTCAGCTCTATACAAACATGAGTGTTCTCGAGGGCATGCTGCTTTCCCTGGCGGCCACATCGGGGAAGGGGACCGGCATTTGGAAGCCGCTCTACCGCGAGTCGTGGACAGCGGAGGGGCTGGATACCCTGGAGCGTTTCGGCCTCGCGTCGTACGCCAACCGGCCCGTGAGTGAGTTGCCCGAGGGCGGCCGCAAGCTGTTGGACATCGCGCTGTCGTTCGCCCTGAAACCGAAACTGCTGCTGATGGATGAGCCGACTAGCGGGGTCAGCATCGAAGACAAGTTCCAGGTCATGGACACGCTCGCGAAGGTCCTGCAAGAAGGCGAAATCACGACAATCTTCGTGGAGCACGACATGGACGTAATCCAACGCTACAGTCGGCGCGTCCTGGTCTTCGAAACTGGCCGTGTCATCGCCGATGGCGAGCCGGAGCGCGTCATGGCTGACCCTGAGGTCAGAAAAGCCGTGCTCGGGCGGGTGTGACATGCTGAGGCTCGGCGACATCAAGGTGACGATTAAGAGCTTCAATATCCTGCGCGGGATTAGCCTGGATATTCCCGCCGGCGCGCTCGTCGGGTTGGTGGGGCGCAACGGCGCGGGCAAGACAACCACGCTGAAAAGCGTCATGGGGATTGTGCCGGTGGTGGGCGGGAGCATTCAGTTCGACGGCGAAGATCTTATCGAGGTCCCGGCGCACCGACGGGCCCAGCTGGGCATCGGGTACATGCCCGAGGACCGCCGTCTGATCGGCTCCCTGACGGTTCGGGACAACATTCTGCTGCCGGCATGGGCGGGCAACCTGGAGACAGCCGACGATCGGCTGGACTACATCTACCGCCTGATGCCTGAGCTGTTGCCGCTGGTGAAACGCCGAGCTTCGATGTTGAGCGGCGGACAGCAGAAGATCGTGGCGCTGGCCCGTGCGCTGATGAGCGGGACCAAGCTTCTGCTGTTGGACGAACCTTTTGAAGGCCTGTCTCCGGGGCTGGGGGATAAACTTGCGGCGACGATCCAGCAGCTTCAACAGGACGGCCTGACGGTACTGATGGCTGAATCGGATCTCAAGCGGATCAGCTTCGCCGAAACGACCTACATGATCGAACGGGGCGAGAACGTCGACGGTTCCGGGAGCTAGACCGCTTTCAACATATGATTCCCAAACCGTTACCTTCTGACAGGTCGTCATGGCCGGGCCTATGTGCGCTTTGCGCCCAAGGCCAGCCATCCAGTGCCCAGAGCGGCAGATGGATGCCCGGATCAAGTCCCGGGCATGACGCCATTGGGAACCAAGTGACGGAATCGCAACTCTAGGACTCCGTCCGCGGACCTGAGACACGGCGAAGCGTTCGCCCGAGGCGAGCAATCCGCGACCTCCTCGCCCCCGTCTACGGCTGGTTTAGCGAGGGGTTCAAAACGGTTGATCTGAAGAAGTCGAAGGCGCTGCTCGACGAGCTGTCTTGATCGGTGAGGTTGTAGCGTCGCCCCCTATATATTGGCTCTATCATGGCCAATGCCGATCTTTCCACGCGCCGCGGTCTACTTCTGCTTTGGCCTGTTTGCGTCATCGACGGCTTGGACGCCTACTTCGGCTTCGGGTCAAAAGCGGCGGGCCGGGGCACGCCGGGTTTGGTCCGCAGTTCCTCCAGGAGCGGAAATTCAGCGTCCCAATTTCTGGAGCTGGAGGTCAAGCCGACGTAGATCACGATGCGCCGATCCGCCGCTTATAGCCAAAACCGGAGTGCGCCAGGACAAGCTGGCAAAGGATAGGAGGTGAAAGTCCACTGCGGAGTAAGGCCTAGCCAGCCGCTCCGGCCCCGAGTGATGCGCGGCAGCTCGCGAGGGCTGACGTGAAGCGTTCACAGGGGAGACCATGGG